>JAEHCY010000488.1 GCA_016880695.1 Chromatiaceae bacterium
CCGAGCCCCTGAGAGGACACCCGCGCCCGCTCCCCTACAGGCCCCATCCGGCGCTGGGACCGCCAACTGAGGTAAGGGCAAGACGCCGATTTTCTCATCCGCTCAGCGTGGCCCCCTGGCCCGCCGGAACGCCTCCGCCATGCTGCCCGCGGTCGGGGGCGAGGACTCTCGTCGCGACGGCGGCGCGTTGTTCTCCTTGATTCTGGCCTTGGGCAACGGCTCGCGCACTGGGGGCTTGCTCGCGCCCGCCTCGTCCCCAAGGCGCATGGAGAGCGCGATACGACGGCGCTCCGCGTCTACCTCCAGCACCTTCACCCGTACCACATCGCCGGCCTTGACCACCTCGCGGGGATCTTTTACGAACCGCTCCGCCATCGCCGAGATATGCACCAGCCCGTCCTGATGCACGCCGATGTCCACAAACGCGCCGAAGTTGGCCACGTTGGTCACCGTCCCCTCCAGCACCATGCCGGGCTGCAGATCCGCGAGGCTCTCCACCCCTTCGCGAAAGACCGCCGTCTTGAGCTCGGGACGCGGATCGCGGCCGGGCTTCTCCAGCTCGGCGAGGATGTCCTGCACCGTGGGTAGGCCGAACTTCTCATCGGTGAATCGGGTGGGATCGAGGGCGCGCAGAACGTCGCACCGGCCCATGAGCGCCTTGGCGGTCAGTGCGGTGTGGCGCAGGATGCGTTCCACCACTGGATAGGCCTCGGGATGCACGGCGGAGCCGTCCAGCGGATTGCTGCCGTCGGGGATGCGCAGAAATCCCGCCGCCTGCTGGAAGGTCCGCTCCCCCAGACGCGGGACGCGCTTGAGCTCGGCACGGCTAACGAAGGCGCCGTGCTCATCGCGGTAGCGCACCAGGTTCTCCGCGATGCTCCGGTTGAGTCCGGAGACCTGGCTCAACAGGGGCGGAGAGGCGGTGTTGACATCCACGCCCACGGCGTTGACGCAGTCTTCCACCACCGTTTCCAGGGAGTGCACCAAGCGAGTCTGATTGACGTCGTGCTGATACTGGCCCACCCCGATAGACTTGGGCTCGATCTTCACCAGCTCGGCCAGGGGGTCCTGCAACCGGCGGGCAATGGAAACCGCCCCGCGCAGGGACACATCCAGCTCCGGAAGCTCCTGGGAAGCATACTCCGAGGCGGAGTAGACCGAGGCACCCGCCTCACTCACCACCACCGAGCGCAGGCCGAGCTCCGGGTGGCGCTTGCACAGGTCGCGCACCAGCCGGTCCGTCTCTCTGGAGGCGGTGCCGTTACCGATACTCACCAGCTTCACCTGGTGGGCCGCCGCCAGTTGCGCCAACCGCGCGATGGAGGCATCCCAGCGGTTGTGGGGGACGTGCGGATAGACAGTGTCCGTCGCCACCACCTTGCCGGTGGAGTCTACCACCGCCACCTTCACCCCGGTGCGCAGTCCCGGATCGAGCCCAAGGATCGGCAAGCGCCCCGCCGGCGCCGCCAGCAACAGGTCCTTGAGATTGGCGGCGAAGACCCTGATGGCCTCCTCCTCGGCCGCCTCCCGCAGCCGGTTTTTCAGCTCCAGATCCAGCCGGGTGAAGAGTTTTGCCCGCCAGGCCAGGCGCACGGAGTCCATCAGCCAGGCATCCGCCGCTCGCACCTGGTCGCGGACCCCAAAGCGGCGCGCCAACGCACCCTGGCAACTGGCGTCCTGCTCCTCGGTCAGGCCAAGCTCAAGCGCCAGCACGCCCTCGTTGCGCCCGCGTAACAGAGCCAGGGCTCGGTGCGACGGCACCGTCTTCAGGGGCTCCTGGAAGTCGAAGTAATCGGAGAACTTGAGACCCGCCTGCTCCTTGCCCTCCACCACCCGGGCGCGCAGTACCCCGCCGTCCCACACCGCCTCGCGCAGCTCGCCCGCCAGCTCCGGGTCCTCGGCAAAGCGCTCGAGCAGGATCTGGCGCGCCCCGTCCAAGGCGGCCTTCACGTCGGCCACCCCCTTGTCCGTATCCACGAAGGCGGCCGCCATGACCTCGGGTACCTGGGCCGGGTCACCGAGCAGCCCCTCCGCCAAGGGCTCCAGTCCCGCCTCGCGCGCGATCTGGGCCTTGGTGCGCCGCTTGGGCTTGTAGGGCAGATAGAGATCCTCCAGGCGGACCTTGCTATCGGCGGCCTCGATGGCCGCGCGCAGGGCCTCGGTCAACTTGCCCTGCTCCTCGATACTGCGCAGCACCACCCCGCGCCGCTCTTCGAGCTCGCGCAGATAGCCCAGCCGATCCTCCAGCCGCCGGAGCTGGGTGTCGTCGAGGCCCTCGGTCGCCTCTTTGCGATAGCGGGCAATGAACGGGACCGTCGCCCCCTCGTCGAGCAGGCGAACGGCCGCCTCCACTTGCGCCTGGCGCACGCCAAGCTCTTCACTGATCAGTGCAACGACCTTGTTCATTTCAGGGTGGGAAACAGGTTGGTAGGAAATGAGCCGGACGCGCCGAACGCTGCCGGGGTGTCTTTGCGGGCCAGAGGGTGTCAGTCAGGACAACGCGGCATCCATCACCGGTCCGGCGTCACAGCAACTGCCCTGTGCCATCAGGGGCGACCGCGCCTCTGGACGGGGGAGCAACCAGATTCAGCCGAGGCTGCACTGGCGGGTTCCATACACCGCCATGATGGCCCTGAGCTCCCGGAGCACGCTGGCACGCTCCGCGGCGGAGAGGTCGCCAACCTCGGGCACGGGGTCTTCGCGCGCGAGCGCATCGATGTCCGCCCAAACCCCGCGACATCCTTTGTCGCAGATGCGCTCGACGGCCGCATCGACCGCGGTGACAACTGACTGGTCCAAGGCTTTCTACGGCTGGGGAGAGGGTGCAAAGTATACGATTCGCGGATTCCGCTAACCACCCACACGGCGATACGTCAATGTCAGGGGCCTGCGCGGCTCAACCCTTTTCCACCCCCGATCAGTCTGGAGTCCGATGCACGTGACCCCCGCTGGCGAGCCCCTTCCGGTCCTGCACGACTGGCAGTCGGTGGATCTCACTCCCGATCTAGAGCCCGGGCAGCTCCACCTGTGGCGGATCGACGCCACACCCTTCGAGGCCGCAGATCACCTCGCCACGCAGCTCCCCCCCCAAGAGCAGCGCCGGGCCACGCAGTTGCGGTTGGAAGCCCACCGCCGCCGCTACCTGATCACCCAGACGGCACTGCGCAAAATTCTCGCAAGTTACTTGAATACTCACCCAGATCAGATTGTTTTTCAACGTGGTCAACACGGGAAGCCCTATCTCGAAGGCCAGCACCCACGACTTGACTTCAACCTCTCCACCACGGACAACCTGGTGCTACTCGCCCTCGCCCGCGGCCAGGAGCTCGGCATCGACTGCGAACGGATGCGCCCGCGCAGCCAGATGGAGGCGATTGCCCAAAAGATGCTCCCAGCCGCCGAAAGTGAGGCCCTCCCGCGCCTTTCCCCGGAGGAGCGCCTGCTGCGCTTCCACCAGCTCTGGACGCGGCTGGAGGCGCAGGTGAAGGCCACCGGGCTTGGCCTCTATGTCGACCGCGACCTCAGCATCACCACAGCGCGGCACACACAGAGCTTTCTCCCCGCACCGGGTTTCGTGGCCACGCTGGCCTCCCCCGAGCCGCTGGCGCCGATCGAGTCCTGGCTGACCCTGCAGCCAC
>JAEHCY010000489.1 GCA_016880695.1 Chromatiaceae bacterium
CATCGAGGCCCGCGGGCTGCGACAGATCCGAGACAGCGGCGCGATCGAGCGCATAGTCAATGAAATCATCGCCGCCAACCCCGGCCAGGTGGCCGATTACCGCGCGGGTAAAGACAAGCTTTTCGGCTTCTTCGTCGGCCAGGTGATGCGGGCATCCCAGGGCAAGGCCAACCCCCAGCAGGTCAACGACCTGCTCAAGGCCAAGCTCGCTCCCTGACGCCCATGCCACCGACAATGTTCGCGGCCCAACGGTGTCGATCGCGGGGTGGCCGGGCATTGGCGGAACCACCGGCCCCCTGGACAATGACCTGAGCCCCCTTCAGCCGAGTACAACCCCTGCCCTACATCCCCGGAGGAGAGCGAGCATGATCTTGACCAGTCTGAGCTTCCGCGATGGCGAGCGCATTCCCAATACGCACGCCTTCTGCAAACCCAACCCCCACACCCACGTCATCCTGGCCGACAACCTCAGCCCCGAGCTCAGTTGGAGCCAGGTGCCCGAGGGCACCCGGTCCTTCGTGCTGATCTGTCACGACCCCGACGTTCCCAGTGTGGGCGCCGATGTCAACCAGGAGGGCAAGCGCATCCCCGCCGACCTCCCAAGGGTGGACTTCTTCCACTGGCTGCTGGCGGACATCCCGGCAACGGCGCGCTGCATCGAGGCCGGTGCCGATTCCTCGGGCGTAACCCCGGGCGGCAAACCCACCGAGCCAGGCCCCCACGGCTCCCGGCGCGGCCGCAACAACTACAGCGACTGGTTCGCCGGAGACCCCGCGATGGGGGGCAGCTACCTCGGCTACGACGGCCCCTGCCCCCCCTGGAACGACACCCGCCTGCACCACTACGTCTTCACCCTCTACGCCCTCGACATCGAGCGCTGCCCGGTGGAAGGGGAATTCGACGGCCCGAGCCTGCGTGCCGCCATCAGCGGACATGTGCTCGATCAGGCAAGCCTAACGGCGGTTTACAACGTCAATCCCGAGCTCGGGTTTTGACCGTCCCGCCAGACCCTCATGGGGAGCGGGGGGACCTCCCTTGAGGGGCTAGACGGGGCGCGGACCTGTGCAGGGCGGCGATAGCGATCAGATCGATGCTGCCAACACGTCGCCGAGTTAGGCCTGGGCCTCGTCGAGACTGCCGCCGACCATGCGCTCGCTAATTCCGAAACCGGCACCAGAACAGAGCATTGCCAGCACGATCAGCACCGACAAGGCGATGGATCATCCAAGATACCGCACCCGTCGTAGCGGGCCGCTCTGTATCCCCACGAATACCGTCGAAACTTGACACTCTGCCTCACCGGTTCATGATGTCCTTTACGTCGCCGCCCTCAGTCACAGTGCAGACGCCCCGGTGCTTGCCGCCGGTCACGTTGACCGCGTACAGGCTATTGCCCGTTGACTTGGACCTTCCGGGGACAGCGGTTCCATCCTTGAGATTCCAATACCGATCCGCTTCCTTGGCGCAGGCGATCTCCGCTTCCGCCGGTGCGCCCGCGCTGCTACCGCCAGATGGGTGATCGGACGGCGCGACACAGCCGAAAGCTGCGAATACGGTGCCGATCAGAACGCTGATCGCTAGCGGTCTGCTCGCTCTCGACATAGGATCTCTCCTTAAGCTTTACGGTTGTAGGTAATGTCGTTGGTGATGCTATCACGGACGGACCGATGGCTCTCCTTGGGCTGTTTCTTGCCTCACTGAAAGCATAGGTGGGCACCGATTTGGACTGGGAAGCACAGCAGCATAGAGGTGGGCTAAGGCGCTGCTTTTCTTGTTGAGCAGCGTTGAAACTTGGTGGTTAGAACGACTCTGAATCTGCTGGTGACACCGTGCGGATTCCACCCCTGCCCGTGGCGCCAAAATTATACACGGACTTGCGGAGGAGCCGACCCATTTTTTCGGGGTAGTCCGCGCGCTTCTGCTGGCAATACAGCGAACCAGGCCGCA
>JAEHCY010000490.1 GCA_016880695.1 Chromatiaceae bacterium
ACGCACTCGGGGCAAAGGCTGGGTTTGTTGCGATAGCGCGCGGGGGTTCGCTTAGGTCAACTTGGATTCAGCAGTTGCGGGTTGCCTATCCCCGGAGGCTGTTCGGGGCGGCGACAGGGCGCCCAAGCCGGTAGCGGAAGAGCCGGTTTGGGGGGCTGAAGTCGGTCGGCGCGCGACCTTTACTGGCTCTTGCCGCGTGGCAAGAAGGCCCGAGGTGGCGCTTCCCGATGCCGCCCAAGGCGCCTACGCGCAGGAACGCTCCTGCCCCTGTGCTAGGTTCTTGGCTTGCGGGGGACTGCCTGGGATCGCAATCGATGGCCCTTTGTAGCGTTTCCGGCCGGGGCGCTCGCTCTGCACTAGGATGAAGCGTGCGCACCTGGTTGGTGCGTGCGCGGGTTTCTCGGATCCGAGCAGCAGTGTTGTTTACGTTATAGATTAGTAGGTTAGTAGAATGGCACGTCTGTTGCTTAAAACGCACTGGGCAAGAGCAGAGTATGCCCGGTTTTCCTCAATCCAACAACGGGAGTCGATCGCATGCGGAAACGCAACTACTTTAGGACATCGCTCGTGGGCATGAGCGCGGGGTTTGCGCTCGCCCTGTCGGGTGTGCTGGCGGCGGCCGAGACCATCAAGGTCGGGATCCTGCACTCGCTGTCTGGCACCATGGCCATCAGCGAGACCACGCTCAAGGACACCATGCTGATGCTCATCGACGAGCAGAATAAGAAGGGCGGCCTGCTGGGCAAGAAGCTCGAAGCGGTGGTCGTCGACCCGGCCTCGAATTGGCCGCTTTTCGCCGAGAAGGCCCGCGAGCTCATCCAGAAGGATAAGGTCGCGGCGGTGTTCGGCTGCTGGACCTCGGTATCGCGCAAGTCCGTTCTGCCGGTGTTCGAGGAGCTGAACGGTCTTCTGTTCTATCCGGTTCAGTACGAGGGCGAGGAGTCGTCCAAGAACGTGTTCTACACCGGCGCCGCACCGAACCAGCAGGCGATCCCGGCCGTGGACTATCTGATGAATGACATGGGGGTGAAACGTTGGGTCCTGGCCGGTACCGACTACGTGTATCCGCGAACCACCAACAAGATCCTGGAGGCCTATCTCAAGGCCAAAGGGGTGGCGGATGCCGACATCATGATCAACTACACCCCCTTCGGGCACTCGGACTGGCAGTCCATCGTCTCCGACATCAAGAAGTTCGGTTCGGCGGGTAAGAAGACCGCGGTGGTTTCCACCATCAACGGCGATGCCAACGTGCCTTTCTACAAGGAGCTCGGTAACCAGGGGGTCTCAGCGGAGGCTATCCCAGTGGTGGCCTTCTCGGTGGGTGAGGAGGAGCTCTCGGGGATCGACACCAAGCCGCTGGTCGGTCACCTTGCCGCCTGGAACTACTTCATGAGCGTGGACAAGCCGGAGAACGCCGCTTTCATCAAGCAATGGCACACCTTTATCAAGAGCTCCAAGCGCGTCACCAACGACCCGATGGAGGCCCACTACATCGGCTTCAACCTGTGGGTAAAGGCGGTGGAGAAGGCGGGGACTACCGATACCGACAAGGTGGCTCAGGCCATGATCGGGCTCGAGGTGCCGAATCTGACTGGCGGCAAGGCGGTGATGCTGAAGAACCACCACATCACCAAACCCGTGCTGATCGGGGAGATCCAAGCGGACGGACAGTTCGCCGTGGTCTGGCAAACGGACAAGGAGGTCCCCGGTGACGCCTGGTCCGATTTCCTGCCGGGTAGCAAGGACCTCACCGCCGACTGGACCGCGCCCATCTCCTGCGGTAACTACAACACCAAGACCAAGACCTGCTCCGGCCAGAACTACTGATCGCCGGATCATCTCGGCGGGCGCCGGAGGGCCGGCGCCCGCCCCTCGGCCCTGTGGAGTCGCCCTGAATGCCAGTTGACAGCCGCCGCGCGCCTTATTTGCCCATCGCCGGGTGTGCCGGGTCGCACCCGTATCAGTACCCCGCGCTGCTCACCGCTCTGATGATGCTGGTGCTCACCGGTTGTGCCCTGATTTCTGGGTCGGTGCGTGCCGAGTCCATGGGCTTCGAGCAGGCCGCGACGCAGCTCGGCGACCGTTCCTTCAAGGTCAAGGAGGAGGCGGTCCAGGCCATCGCCGAGAGCGGTGACCCGCGCGCGCGGTCCATCCTCGAGGCCCTGCTTGCAGGGGGTCTCTACCAGCGCAAGGACAACGGTCGGTTGGTATTGGCGGAGGAAATCGCCACCGGTTATCGTCTCACCGATGCCCTGACCCAGGAAGGGCTTGGCCTCGCCGACAAGGGCGAGGTTTCCAAGATCGCCACCAACAACAAGATGCGCGGCGCCCTGCGGGGCGTCATCGCCGGTCTCAGCCTCGGTAGCCCCGACCGCTTGGTCCGTCTCGGTGCCGTGCGCCAGATGATGGGGGAGACCGACCCGGTTGCGGTCGCTCGCCTCCGCGGTCAGGTCGAGAAGGAAGAGGACACAGAGGTGCGCGAGGCCCTTCGCCTTGCCGTTGCGCAGGCAGACCTGGCGGATCAAGACCCCGCGGCCCGGCTCGCGGCAATCGCCAGCCTGCAGGACAGCCTTTACCCCGAGACGTACAACCGCCTCCTGCCCCTCGCCGAAGGCGATCCGGATGCGGCGGTCCGGGCGGCCGCGAGGAAGGCCCGGGCCGTCATCGACGGCAAACGTCAACTCAACGCCACCGCCGAGATCCTCTTTTTCGGGCTGAGCCTGGGCTCGGTACTGGTGCTCGCGGCCATTGGCCTCGCCATCACCTTCGGCGTCATGGGGGTCATCAACATGGCCCACGGCGAGTTGATGATGCTCGGCGCCTATACCACCTACCTGGTGCAACAGGCCATGCCGGGCGCCATCGAGTACTCCCTGTTCGCCGCCATCCCCGCTGCGTTTATAGTCTCGGGGGCCTTCGGCGTGGCCATCGAGCGGCTGGTGATCCGCTTCCTCTACGGGCGACCCTTGGAGACCCTGCTGGCCACCTTCGGTATCAGCCTGATCCTGCAGCAGTTGGTTAGAACCACCATCTCCGCCCAGAATGTGACGGTGGAGAACCCCGCATGGATGAGTGGGTCCCTGCAGATCAACCAGGCCCTTAGCCTCACTTACAACCGGCTCTACGTCCTGGCCTTTGCCATGCTGGTGTTTGTCGCCCTGCTGCTGGTGCTCAAGCGCACCGCCCTGGGGCTGGAGGTGCGGGCGGTGTCCCAGAATCGCGCCATGGCCCGCGCCATGGGGGTGCGCTCCGGCCGGGTCGATGCCCTTACCTTCGGACTCGGAGCCGGGATTGCCGGGGTCGCCGGAGTGGCCCTGTCCCAGCTCACCAACGTGGGTCCGAACATGGGGCAGGGCTACATCATCGACTCCATCATGGTGGTGGTGTTCGGCGGGGTGGGGAACCTGTGGGGCACGCTGGTGGGCGCGTTCACGCTCGGCGTCGCCAACAAGTTTCTCGAGCCCTATGCGGGTGCGGTGGTCGGCAAGATTCTCGTGCTTGTCTTCATCATCCTGTTCATCCAGCGCCGGCCGCGAGGCCTGTTCGCTCTCAAGGGACGCGCGGTGGAAGTATGATGATCGATTTCCTGAAGACGCGGTCCGGCAATCTTTCACTTACCCTTTACGCCGTGTTGG
>JAEHCY010000491.1 GCA_016880695.1 Chromatiaceae bacterium
GCCGGAGCACACCCAATTCAGCCTCACGCGACTGGTGGTGCTGGTGGTGGCGGTGCTCATCCTCTGGGGCCTGGCCATGCTGGCCCTGGGTCATCCCGTCCTGCAGACCATGGGCGAGTTCTTCACCAAGGCCGCGCTGGTCACCTTCGGCGGTGCCTATGCGGTGCTGCCCTATGTGTATCAGGGTGGGGTGGAGACCTACGGCTGGCTCAGCGGCACCCAGATGATCGACGGCCTGGCCCTGGGGGAGACCACCCCCGGCCCGCTGATCATGGTGGTGGCCTTTGTCGGCTTTGTCGGCGCCTGGACCAAGGAGATCTTCGGGCCGGACCTGCTGCCCCTGGCCGGGTTTGTTGGCGCCAGCGTGGCCACCTTCTTCACCTTCCTGCCCAGCTATCTGTTCATCCTGGCCGGCGCGCCCCTGGTGGAAGCCACCCACGGCGACCTCAAGTTCACCGCCCCCTTGACCGGCATCACCGCCGCCGTGGTGGGGGTGGTGCTGAACCTGGCCCTGTTCTTCGGTTGGCATGTGATCTGGCCGCGCGCCACGGAGGCCGCGCCCTTCTCCGGCGGCTTCGAGTGGTTCTACGCCCTGATGTCGGTGGCCGCCTTCCTCGCCCTGTGGAAATACAAACAAGACATCATGAAGGTCATCGCCACCTGCGCCGCCATCGGTCTGGTTTACACCTACGTCGTCTGAGGATTCCGAAATGCCCTACGCTATGCAACCCCTGCCCTGCAATCCAGGCGCACTGGCCGGCCTCTCCGAGCGGATCATCCTCAGCCACTACGAGAACAACTATGGCGGGGCGGTGAAGCGACTCAACCTCATCGAGCAGAAACTCGCCGAATTGGACTGGGCGACGGCGCCGGGGTTCGTCATCAACGGCCTCAAGCGTGAAGAACTCATCGCGATGAACTCGATGCTCCT
Organism: Chromatiaceae bacterium; assembly: GCA_016880695.1. Lineage (GTDB taxonomy): Bacteria > Pseudomonadota > Gammaproteobacteria > Chromatiales > Chromatiaceae > JAEHCY01. The sequence continues at coordinate 932 of JAEHCY010000491.1, forward strand.
GCACGAGGTGTATTTCGACAGCCTGGGGGCCTGTGCCGCTCCGCCCAACCTCATCGCCCAGTTGGAGCGGGATTTCGGCGGGCAGGAGCGCTGGGCGGCCCAGTTCTCCGCCATGGGCAAAGCCCTGGCCGGTGGCTGCGGTTGGGTGCTGCTCAGTTGGTCGCCCCGCGATGGCAAACTGATCAACACCTGGGCCGCCGACCATGCCCACAACCTGGCCGGTACTACGCCCATTCTGGCGCTGGATATGTACGAGCACAGCTATCACCTGGACTACGGTGCCAAGGCGGCGGCCTATGTGGATGCGGTGATGAACAACCTTACTCTCGAAGCCGCCGCGAATACGCTTGCGGCCCTGCAAGGAGCCTGAACATGGAACGCACCCTCAAGCCCGCGGACCTGGCCGCCGCGCTCGAAACCACCCTGGTGCTGGACGTGCGCCGGCAGGCGGATTACGACACCTCCCGCGAGGCCCTACCGGGCAGCACCTGGTACAACCCGGAGCAGATCGATGCCTGGATCGGCGAGCTACCCAAGGACCAGGAGGTGGCGATCTACTGCGTGCGCGGCGGCTCGGTCTCCAACAGCGTGTTGGATCAACTCCACGCGGCGGGCATCAAGGCCCGCTACATCGAGGGCGGTATCGAGGGCTGGAAGGCCGCCGGCGGGGAGTTGGCCGCGAAATGAAATGGGTCACCAGCGAACACCCAAGATCGACCACATCGCCTGTCCCTGGCTGATCGCCCGCTTCATCGACCAAGCGCCGGAGTTTCTTTATGTACCGGGCGACGAAGTGATGCGGGTGGCGGTGGAAACCGGTGCCACGCCCTACGACCTCCCGGGCGTGGAAACTGGTCACCATGGCGACCGCTGCAGCTTCGACGCCTTCATCGCTAAGCATGGCTTGACCGATCCGGCCTTGCGGAAGCTGGCCCTCATCGTCCGTGCCGCGGATTGCGGCCAGCCACAACTGGCCAAGGAGGCGGCCGGGTTGCTGGCGATCTCCAAAGGCCTGTCGCTCAACTTCGAGGATGATCTGGAGATGCTCAGCCAGGGCATGGTGATCTATGACGCGCTCTATGCCTGGTGCGTGGACACTCCACCGCTGAAGGCTACCGGGTAGGGGGAAAGGGCTCAGCCCGAACGGATTGACGTGTCCCGCGACAGTATCCTTATCTCAGGGTTCGCGGTTGGCAGTTACGGAGACTTTGCCCGGAACCAGCCCCTTAACGTCCCAGATAAGCGGCCCCGCGCGGCACGGACCCCAAGATTCGCGCCGGTGTTTCCCGCGGGGTCCGCTTGAGCGCCTTGTTAGGCGATTCTTAATGTTAACGCCATTGTTTCGTGATCGACTTGCTGCAAGGCTTTCTGAATATGATTTACTTCATTTTCTTCAAAAAGCGCCTCTCCGCACTGTGTGCATACCCATGCGGGAATTGACTCCCATGCGATATGGTATCCATGTCGA
>JAEHCY010000492.1 GCA_016880695.1 Chromatiaceae bacterium
CGTCCTTGGGTGGGGCCTCGGGTGCATAGCGCATCATCAGCCTTCCCAGGGGGTCGAGGATGTAGATTCGGTCCAGGGGTGCCTTGTCCGGGCCGAGCTGGGGCAGAAGGAGGCGGGTGGCCTCGGGTGAGAGCAGTGCCACTCGGGTTCCGGCGAGGTCGCCCGCCAGCCTGGAGGAAGGTGTCGATGGGCCGGTCAACAACAGCAGTCGCTCAACACTCAGGCGACTTTCGCCGAGGGCGAGGCGGATCTGCCGGATCTCACCCAGCTTGTTTTCGCAGGCCGCGGTGCAGGGGAACTGGGTCAGGAACACCAGCGTCCAACGACCCGAGAGGGCGTCCATGGCGAAGGGCGTGCCCTCTGGAGTGGAAAGGGCCCGGTCTGTTGGAAGCGTTACCAGGGGCTCAATCAGCTCCCCGCGATTGCTGCGACCCGCCGGAAGGTACTCGGGATTAAAGTACAGGAACCAGGCCGCCAGGATAGGCAGCGCAAACACGATCAGCAGGGCCCACAAGGAGCCCAGTCCGCGCTTGGTTGCGGTCGCTGTGCTCATGTTGCCCCGTCCTTCGCGGACCCCAGCGACAGGCGTAGGTAAAGGACGGACGCAATCAGCGCGAAGGCGAACCACTGGAGCGCATAACCAATGTGCATCCCCTCCTTGGGGGGTTCCTTTGGCCAGTGGCGCTGGAAACCGGTGGGATCCGCCGGACTCTGGAGGATCACGAAGGGTTGCACCGGGTAAGGAGCGCCTGCGGCAAACAACTCCACCGTGAGGTAAGGCCAGCGTTTGCCCCAGGCTGTTGCACCCCGGTTTTCGCGCTCCAGGACCAGGGCAGGGGGCGAGGGCGTGCTCACCTCGCCGGTGACTTCGATAGTCCCCGACGGTACTTCCACCGAAGGAAGAAGTCCTGGGCCAACATCGGGGACCCAGCCACCGTTGACCAGAACGCGGACATCGGAACCGGCGATTCGCAGCGGTGTGATGACGTGGAAACCGCTGCGACCGCCCTCCCGGCGATTCTCGATGAAGATCTGCCGTTGTGGCTCGAGCACACCCTCTACCTGCACCCGCCGGTAGCGCAACGGGGCGACGTCAGCGACCAACGAGTCGATGCGCAGCGGCGGCAACGCCGAGCGCTCGCTCGCGGTATTCGCCTGTTCCCGCTTCTGCTCGGCACGCTCGAGTTGCCAGAACCCCAGCGCCAGAAACAGCGGAACGGCGACGGCCAGCAGCAGGGTGGGCCACAGCCGGAAACGAAATCCGAATTCGCCAAATCGCATCGGGGTGCTATATTCGTGACAGGGTTACACGCCTAATCCAGCGTGTAGCATCGGTCAACCAACCAAGCCTGAACCGGAAGCCGCCATGGACCTGTTTCTCAAGATACCTGTTCTGCTCGTACTGGGGTTTATCGTCTTCTCTCTGGCGGAGGGGATGTATTTTCTCGCCAAAGACGACGGTGATGTCACCAAGACCCGTGTCGTGCGCGCCCTGACGATCCGCATCGTGTTGTCGCTCTGTCTGTTCGGGCTGCTCATACTGGGCTACCTATTCGGTGTGATTCAGCCCCACGCCTAGCCACTAAATCGATGGGCCGGGATCAACCGGCCCATCGGGCTAGCAGTTCAAGAGCGGCGCCGAGCCGCTGGGAGTTGCGGTTGGCTTGTTGTTACAGCCAGTAAACGAAAACAAAGAGCCCAAGCCAAACCACGTCCACGAAGTGCCAATACCAAGCCACCGCCTCGAAGGCGAAGTGGTTGTGTGGCGAGAAGTGCCCCTTGATGGCGCGGGCCAGGATCGCCATAAGCATGATAGCGCCGAGGGTGACGTGGAAGCCGTGAAAGCCCGTCAGCATGTAGAAGGTGGAACCGTAAACGCCCGACTCCAAGGTCAGGTTCAGGTGCTGGTAGGCTTCACGGTACTCATAGGCCTGAAGGGCGACGAATAGAAGACCCAACGCCACGGTGGCCGCTAGACCGCGGACCAGCTGCTTTTGGTTATTCAGCTTGAGCCCCCAATGGGCCCAGGTGATCGTTGCCCCAGAGCTCAGAAGAATGAAGGTATTCAGGGCGGGAATACCCCAGGCGTGCATGGTCTGAAAAGGGCCACCCAAGCTCTTGGGACCTGCGCTCGGCCAGTGGGCCACGAACTGGTTGTAAAGCAGTTCGTGAGTGACCCCCAGGTAACCCTCGCCGCCGAGCCAGGGTAGTGCGATGTTACGGATATAGAAGAGGGCTCCGAAGAAGGTCAGGAAAAAGAATACCTCGGAGGCGATGAACCAAAACATGCCCTGGCGAAACGAACGGTCTACCTGGGCGTTGTAACAGTCGCTCTGGTTCTCCTTGACAACGTCCCCAAACCACCCGAAGAACATCACGGCGAGTAGGATGAATCCGGCGATGATCATCCAACCGCCGAAGGCGATCTTGTTGATGAACAGCGCCGTACCCGCCAGCAACGACAGCACTGACAGCATTGCGATGATGGGCCAGGGGCTGGGCTCCGGGATGTAGTAGTTGGATTGTCCGTGGTCTGCGGTGGTCATGCTGTGTGTATCCTCGTTCGCTGGTCGGTGTATTCGATCTGGTTCCTCAAGGACCCCTTGGGATTGTTCTATCGGGAGACGACCCTGTCCGGCTACTGGCTACTGGCTACTGGCTACTGGCTAGCGGCTAAGGGTATCTCCTTGTCCACCCGCAACAGATTATAGGAGAGGGTGAGCGAGTCGATGCCCTCCGGCAGATCCGGAGACACCATGAACCGCAGTGGCATCTCCGTCAATTGGTTCCCAGCAAGGGTCTGCTGGCGGAAGCAGAAGCATTCCAGCTTGTTGAAGTAGGCGGTCGCTTGCCAGGGCACGACACTCGGGATGGCCTGACCGGTCACTGGGGATGATGCGCGATTCTCTGCCAGGAAACGCACCTCGTGCATCTCGCCGGGGCGCACCCGGAGCTTGTTCTCCAGTGGCCGGAACACCCAGGGAAGCTCTGGGTGCACCGTACCGTCGAACTTTACCGTCACCCACCGATCCGTGATCCTTTCATCGCTGCGGGTATTCCCCGTCTGCGCACCCGCATTCGACCGTTGTTCGACCGACTGAATGCCGGTCAGCTGACATAACAGCCCATAGAGCGGCACCAGGGCGAAGCCGAAGGCGAACATGCCGATCGCCAACCCGGACGCCAAGACGAGGGTGCGGCGGTTTTTTCGCCTCTGCTCGGCAGCGTTCATCCGCCGATACCCATGGCGATGCGGTAGAGCCCCTTCCAGAACGGGATCGAGGCGCCGAATACAAACAGCACGAAACCCGCGAGCATCCAGGCGGTACGCACATTCCTGCGCCGTTGCTCGGCGGCGATGTCAGCTCTGGTCATGGACGCTCTGTGGGGCTGGCGCTTTCACGCAAAACAGTTGAGGCGGAAAGGAGACGCCGGGAGCCTCGCCATGGCTGAGCTGGGGCTCCCGGCGTCGTACTTATCTACTTGGCAAGCTGCGGGGCCGTGGTCCAGCTATGGAACGGCGGCGGGGAGGGGAGTTCCCACTCGAGTCCCTTGGCGCCTTCCCACACCCGAGCGCTGGCCTGTTTGCCGCCCCGTATGGTCTTGATGACGATGTAGAGCAGCAATAGGTGGCTAAGACCGAATACCATGGCGGCGACGCTGGAAACGAAATTGAACTCGGTGAACATCACGTTGTAGTCGACGATTCGCCTGGGCATACCCGCCAGCCCGAGGAAATGCTGCGGGAAGAAGGTGATGTTGAAGCTGATGACGTTGACCCAGAAGAAAATCTTCGCCAGCTTCTCGTCGTACATGTGCCCCGTCCATTTTGGTAGCCAGTAAAAGACCCCGGCAAAGAGACCGAACACGGCGCCCGGCATGAGCACATAGTGGAAGTGGGCCACTACGAACATGCTATCTTGATACTGCATATCCGCGGGTACCACCGCCAACATAACCCCTGTTAGACCACCAAATGTGAACATAAAGAGGATGCCCACGGCGAACAGCATGGGAACCTCGAAGCTCATAGATCCGCGCCACATGGTGGCGATGTAATTGAACACCATCAGCCCCACCGGAATAGAAATGATGATGGTGCCGATCATGAAATAGCTCACGGCGCCGAGCGACAACCCGATGGTGTACTGATGGTGGGCCCAGACCACCATGCCAATACACATGATGGCAATCATGGAGCCGACCAAGGAACTGTAGCCGAACAAGGGTTTCCGGGAGAAGGTTGGGATGATAGCGGCCAAAACGCCGAACGAGGGCAGGATCAGGATATAGACTTCAGGATGCCCGAAGAACCAGAACAGGTGCTGAAACAGCACCGGGTCTCCGCCGCCCGCGGCGTTGAAGAAACTGGTGCCGAAGTGGCGATCGAACAACAACATGGTCACCCCACCGGCCAGCACGGGCACCACCAGAATCAGCAGGAAGGCGGTGACCAACCAGGTCCAGACAAAGATCGGCATGTCCATCAAACGCATGCCGGGCGTGCGCATGTTGAAGATGGTGACGATGATGTTGATGGAGGCGAGGATCGAGGAGATGCCCAGAAGGTGGATGGCGAAAATCAGGAAGTCCATTGACATGCCGACCTGCAGCGAAAGCGGCGGATACAGTGTCCAGCCGGTGTTGATCTGGCTGCCGCCACCGGGGAAGAAGGGCACGACGAAGGACAGGATGAGCATGGTGGCCGCCGCTGGCAGAATCCAGAAGCTCAGGTTGTTCATGCGCGGCAGTGCCATGTCCGGTGCCCCGATCATCAGTGGGATCATCCAGTTAGCCAGACCGGCCGCGGCGGGCATCACCGCCCCGAAGATCATGATCAACGCGTGGTTGGTGACGAGGTTGTTGTAGAGGTCAGGTTCGAGAAGCTGGAGGCCGGGGATGAATAGCTCCATGCGGATCAGCATGGCGCTGGCGCCGCCGGCGAACAGCATGATCAGGGCAAAGATCAGGTACATCGTCCCGATGTCTTTGTGATTGGTCGAGTACAGCCAACGCTTCAGCCCCTTGGGCGGACCGTGATGATCGTGCTCGTGACCGTGGGCCAGGGTTGCGGTGCTCATGGATCTCTCCTCCTAGTTCGCGGAATCAGCGGGCGGCCTTGACTGTGGCGGGCTGAACGACGTCGCCGGCATTGTTCTCCCAGGCGTTGCGCTCGTAGGTCACGATGGCCGCGATCTCAAGGTCGGTCAGCGCATTCCAGGGTTGCATGGCGGTACCCTGTTTGCCGTTCAGTACGATGTTCAGGTGGTCTGCAATGGGTCCAGTGGCCACCTTGCTGCCCTTCAGAGCCGGGAAGGCGGGCGGCAGGCCCTGGCCGGTGATCTGGTGGCAGGCGGCGCACTTGGTGTTGTAGAGGCCTTGGCCCTTCTCCATCAGGTCATCCTTTGACCAAGTCTTATCGGACGAGGCCTCGGCGGCGGCGGCCAACTTAACCTGCTGTTGCTGCCGAACCCACTCCTGGAATTTCTCGGGTGAGACCGAGGCCACCACCAGGGGCATCCGCGAGTGCCAGGTGCCGCAAAGCTCGGCGCATTGACCGGTGAACTCGCCCTCTCGATCCAGCTCGGCCCAGGTCTCCATCACATACCCAGAAATGGCGTCCTTCTTAAATCCAAGCGCCGGTACCCAGAAGGCATGGTTGACATCGGCTGAGGTGTGCAGGAAGCGGATCTTGGTGTGGGTGGGCAGGACCAGAGGGTTGTCCACGGCCCGTAGATACTTGTCTCCGGACTGGTCTTTGGGCACATAACGGCTCTCGATCTTGATGCCGTGGTCCAGATACTCAAACTCCCACCACCATTGGTGGCCAACCACCTTCACATCCATGAGCTTCTCGCCCTTGGGTATCACCCAGATCTTCTCCAGGGTCTTCTGGGCCGATCCCGCGATGGTCAGATCCACACCGAGAACGAGTCCGGGCACGATCACCCACGACCAATTGCCGAACCAGGTCTTGTGGAATTTCTGATCGGCGGGATAGCCGCGGCTCTTGCGGTGGTAGTACAGGGAGTAAATAAGGACCGCGAACACGATGATCATGAGGATCGTCGCGATCTTCATCGTCAGCATGTGGACGTCGTAGATCTCTTGGGCGACTCCCGCAGCCGGTTGCGGAAAGTTCACGCCAAGCTCGGCACTAGCGCCCCCCGCCCAAGCGGCAAGCAATGAAGCTAGGGCCACGGATTTCGTCATTTTCATCAGTCCAGGCATCAGGTCTAAGCCCCCTTCGTAATCATACTTTTTCACTGGCGGTGTCGAGCCCCTCGGGTAACGGTGTGGTCCTGGCAAACGTCGGGCTCAGTCGAAAGCTGAGCCTGGTGCGCAGATCCTCCGCAAGCTGTAGCCGCTCGCTCTCCACCAGCGGCTGGGCGATCTCGAGCCCACGTCCGTGGCACTCGAGCAGCAAGCGGCTCGGATACCACCCCCGCGGGTCCTGGCGCAGATTCACCCGTGTCCAATGCCGCGGAAGACGGTGGATCTCGGTGAGCAATCGCCGCCCTCGGAGGATGCGAAGATCGTTGCCCTTGATCTCGATCACCTCGCGGCCCGCGCTCCAGCGCGCGCTGGCGTAGATTCCCGCCCCAATGGCGATCAGCTCTAGACCAGCGAACGGCAGGACCAACCAGGCGCCCTGGGCGGCGAAATAAGTGCCAACCGCCGCGACTGAGCAGGCCAGAAATCCAAACAGCCGCTTCATCCACACCCAACTCAGGGACCCGTTGGGTTGGATGATGAAGAGGGAGTCTCCGGAATCGAGCTCGTGGCGGATCACCATGGTTCGGTCCCTCCTCGCGGCGGTGAGCGTATCGTCAGTTTGGGGTCAAGAGCGGCGGCGAAACGCCCGTTCCGACCCTCGTTGCCCCGGGTCGCCTGCGCGAGGCCGAAGGATGATCGAAAGCAAGAAAAAACGCAACATGTCTTGATCCAGATCAAATCATTAGAAAGTTAGTGTTTGCTTAAATACCGAAAATCCTGCATAAAGATCGGGCAACGATCTGAGGGGGCGCAGGCGAGCGCGGCGGTGTTCGGCGGGTCTGACTGCCCGGGGGCTGCCCTTTCCACGGCGCCACCGGACCAGGTGTTTCACCAGCGAATCGGTGCTCCAGCCCTTCTTTGTGATGATCCCACCCGCCGCGCTGTCTTCCCCGACGACCAACGCCTGCCAGGACTGGCCCATTGAGCATGCCCTGCGTGGCCTTTGCGAGGCCGGGTATGCGGTGGTGCCGGGTTTCTTGCCCGTAGGACTCTTAAGCGGGCTGCGCCAAGGGGGACTCGAGGCCTGGGAGGAGGGGAGGTTTCGGCCCGCCGGTGTGGGGCGCGGGTCTGGCCTGCAGGTGCGGCCCCGGATTCGTGGCGACCAGGTGCTCTGGCTGGACGAGGCGCCCATCGGCGGGGCCCTCGAGCGGCTTCGTCAGGGGTTGGAACTGCTGCGCCTGGCGGTGAACCGGGCGCTTTTTCTGGGGTTGGTCGACTTCGAGGGGCACCTCGCCGTCTATCCCCCGGGGGCCTATTACGAGAAGCATCTCGATCGGTTTCGCGATAGCGATCTGCGGACGCTCTCCTGCGTGATCTACCTCAACGAAGCCTGGTCCCCGGGAGACGGGGGGGAGCTGCGCATCTACCTCGATCGGGAGGCGTCATCGCCTTCTCTCGATGTGATGCCGCAGGGCGGCACGTTGGTGGTTTTCCTCAGCGGGGAGTTCTTCCATGAGGTGCTTCCCGCACGCCGGCAGCGCCTTGCTGTGACCGGCTGGTTCAAGCGCCGTGAATAGCCGGCAGTTCAAGCCAGCGCGCTTCCGGGCGGCGACCAACACGACCAACAACGTTCGACCAACAACGTTCTTGCTACGGTTTTCGGCCCGTGTCACTATCGAAAGCGTTTAAGCGGAAGCAACCTTCTCCGCTTGGCAGACTAGACCTCGGAGTGCGGAATGGTGGAAGACAATCCCCCCACAGTGCCTAGCGAACAACCGGCGTTGTCTCCCGATCCTGTGGCGAACGCGGTGGGCAATGCGCTCGATCGCTTCGCGCGCAGCTTCGAGACCAGCGCGCGGCGCTGGGAATTTGTCGTGTACCCCGCGCTGTTTGCATTTTCCATCCTGGCA
>JAEHCY010000493.1 GCA_016880695.1 Chromatiaceae bacterium
AGCGACATGTGGCAGCCGAAGCAACCGGCCAGGGACGTGGTGGCGAGTCGCAGCTTCTGGGTCATGGCTCAGGGGTCCCGTTCGTTGGCGGCCACATCGCCCACCCGGCTGATGGGCTGCTGGTCATACAGGCGATGGCCGATGCGCACCGCATAACCCCGGTGCTTGGGCAGAATCGCACCCACCGGGCAGACGTGGGCGGCCCTGTCTGTGGCGGCGAATCCGCTGTCCCCAAGGCGTCCGCTCGGGGCATTCACCACCAGCCGGCTCCCAGTCCCCCGGCCGGCAATGGCGAACACCCGTTTCCCGTCGAGGTCGCGGCTCGCGCGCACGCAGAGTTCGCAGAGAATGCAGCGGTTATGGTCGATGAAAAATTCGGGATGGGATGCATCGAGGGGGCGGCGCGGAAAGAAATGGGTGTAGTGCGGCGCCAGCATCCCCAGGTAGTAGGCCACTGCCTGGAGCTGACAGGCCCCGCTTTTCTCGCAGGCGGGACAAACATGGTTGCCCTCGACGAAAAGCATCTGCACCAGGGCGCGCCGGTAGCCGATCAGCTGCGCGGAACTGTTGTCCACCTCAATTCCGGCGACCGCCGGCTGGGTACAGGCCGAGACATACCGCCCCTTGATCCCAACCACGCACAGCCGGCAGCTCCCATGGGGCGCGAGCACGGGGTTGTGGCACAGGTGTGGGATGTATTCACCAGCGGCCAGTGCCGCGTCCATGAGGGTCTGACCCTGTGTGAAAGGGATCTCCTGGCCGTCGAGCCGAAAGCTTCGCTCCAGGCTCATAACCGATCCCCGCTCGCCTGCTGCTCGCCGCCCCGGAGTTGGCGCGCTTCGGCAAGAGCCCCCTCGAGGTCGAAGGCAGGCTCGAAATCGTCGCTCCGTAGCCGCCGTTCATAGATCTCGGGGAACTTCGTCAGCGTATCGAGCACCGCATTGGGGGCGGTATGCCCCAGCCCGCAATGACTGGTGGCCCGCATCACCCCGCCGATCTGGCGCATCTCCGCGAGATCGTAGCGCCCGGCCCGGCCGGCGCAGACCTTGTCTACCAGGTTCCGCAGCAGCCGGCTACCCACCCGGCAGGGCGTGCAGAAGCCACAACTCTCATGGGCGAAGAAATGACTGAAATTCTGCACCAGATCCAGGAGATCGCGGCGGTGGTCGAGCACCATGAACGAGCCACTGGTGGGCAGATCCTCGAAGGCCAGAACCCGATCGAATTCCCCTGGTGCCAGGGTAACGCCCGCCGCCCCCGAGACCTGAACCGCCTGCACCTCAGTCGCCCCACAATCGTCGAGGACCTGGCGCACCGATACCCCGTAGGGATACTCGTAGATGCCAGGGGCCCGGCAATCCCCGCTCACACTCAGGAGCTTGGTGCCTGCGGACTGGCTCGTGCCCAGCTCCCGAAACCAGTCCGCACCCTCGGCCAGGATGCGCGCGCTGGCGAATAAGGTCTCGACATTGTCGACCACCGTCGGCCGCTCGAGATAGCCACTCGCCGCCGGGAACGGCGGGCGTTTGCGGGTGACCCCGCGCTTGCCCTCGAGCGACTCGATCAGCGCCGACTCCTCACCGCAGACATAGGCGCCGGCCCCCAAATGGATCTCGATGTCGAAATCAAACCCCACCCGCCCGAGGATACCTCGCCCGAGCAGTCCCGCCTGTCGCCGGCGATCAAGTACCGCCTCGAGCCGCGGCCGCAGGGTGAGGTATTCGCCGCGCAGGTAGAGATAACCCTGGCGCGCGCCGAGGACGCCTGCGCACAGAGTCATGCCCTCGAAAACCTGGTCCGCGTACGCATTCACGAGCACCCGATCCTTGAATGTGCCGGGCTCGCCCTCGTCGGCGTTGCACACCACATAACGCGCATCGGCAGGGGTGTCGCGACACAAGCGCCACTTGGCGGCGGTGCTAAACCCGGCGCCGCCCCGGCCCCGCAGCCCCGCGCGTTCGAGCTCTGCGAGCGCCGCGTCGACACCCCGATCGAGCAGCGCCCGCAGCCCCGCTTCATGGGTTTCGCGCCGGGCGAGGAGGATATCGGTACGACGGATGTTGTCGGAAACCGCGAACAGCTCCTGCGGCCAGTCCCCGAGCGGCGTTCGCGCCTCCACAAGATCCGCGATCTGGTCCACACGCGCCCTATTGAGGCGCGTTACCGCCAGGCCGTTGACCAGCGCGGCGGGCCCCTGGTCGCACATGCCGGTGCAGGAAGTCAGATCGACCGTCACCCGACCGTCCAGGCGCGGAGTGCCGGGCACCACCCCAAGGCGTGCGCACAGTGCCTCGAACAGGGTCAGACTGCCCTGCATGTGATCGGTGATGTTGTCGCTGAACAGGATGTCGTAGTCGCCGCGGGGCTCGGCGTGAAGAAAGGCGTAGAACTCCACCGCGGCCGTGATCTGCACCGGGGTGACGTCGAGACCCAATGCGAGGCGCCCGACCGCCGCCGATGGGATGAAGGAGTACCGGCGCTGTATCGCGATGAGGTGCTGTAGCAGCCGGCTGGGATCGGGGCCAGCGGCCCGAATCAGGCTCGTCGCAAAATCCGCCGCGTCGTCCGTCCGATGGGCTACCACTACTCCACCTCCGACAAGGCTCAGCGCAGGTTAAGATCGCCGTCTAGGTTAGACGATCTCGGCGCGGTTGGGGCATGGGAATTCCCGCTTAACTGACCAGGATCAATACCGCGACACATCGAGCGCAGCATCGAGGCCAGAACGCCCGCACCGATGGCACGCCCTTGAAAATCTCCCGACCGCACTCACTTTTGGTGGTGTAGGCGCTCGATCCGAGGCCTACGACAACGCGGTTCTCACGAACGCAATCCTACATATTGCTCATTAAGAGGGCCATCGACCTTCCTCGCGCTCCTCTGGCCCGCTCTCCTCCAGCCTCCTCTGGATCATCTCCTCCACCTCG
>JAEHCY010000494.1 GCA_016880695.1 Chromatiaceae bacterium
AAGATCAATGATCAGTCGTTATTGTGACAACCCGGTGTCGGGGGCCGGTTCCGGTGTCCCTCCCGGAGCGATTCTAGGGTTGGAATCCCAACCGTGATCCTCGCCGCCGCCGGGGTTCCGCCACCGCTCGGGTGCGTCCATCGCCCCTGGTTTCTGGTCCGGGGACTCCGTGAGCGCGCGGCCCCGAAGAGGTGCCGAGGCTGTCGGCGCGAGCCCCTGGCGGTTTTTTTCGTTCTCGATTAGTCTAAACCGCAGCGCAACTGCTAAACGAAGCACAGTTTCGGCAAGATTTGCCCTCTCCCTCGCGCATCGATGACGACCGGCTCGCACGTGCGCACTGTTCGTTAAACCTATCAGGAATCGGCATGGTTTTTCCAGATTATTCGGGCGGGAGTATCGTCAATCTCATCGCGTCCGTTGAGCTCGGACTCGGTGGCGGCTCCTCCATCTACCCGCCCTTGCGGACTCTTGATCCGCAGTGGGTGGCGCAACATCGTAACCTGGTTTTGCTGGTCATCGACGGCCTGGGTTATCGCTACCTGGAGGAGACCGGAAACCACACCTGGCTGCGGGCACAGCAACCCCATCGACTAACCTCGGTGTTTCCATCCACCACCGCCGCGGCCATCACTAGTTTTCTCACCGGCGATGCTCCCCAGCAGCATGCCCTGACGGGTTGGCACATGTATTTCCGTGAGCTGGGCTCGGTGCTGGCGGTGCTTCCGGGGGAGCCCCGGTATGGGGGCTCGGGGCTGCGGCAGGCCGGCGTGGCCCCAGAGATGCTGTTCAATCACCTCCCCTGGTTCGACCGCATCGCCGCGGATAGTTTCATCCTGTCCCCGCGCTCGATCGCAGGCTCGGATTTCAACCTCAGCCATCGGGGCCGGGCGCAGATTCTGGACTTTGTGACTTTGGAGGAGTGTCTGCGGCTCATGGCTCGGCTGCTCAATACCGGGAGCAAGAATCGCCGTTATCTCTACGGCTATTGGCCGGCCCTCGATCAGCTCGGACACCTGCATGGCATCGGCAGTCGTCAGGTGCGAGGCCATCTCATGGAGCTGGATGCCCTGCTGCGAGATTTCGTCGAGCGCGTCCGGGGTACCGACACGCTGGTGCTGGTCACGGCCGACCATGGCCTGTTGGACACCCGAGAAGCCGCCATCCTCTACCTCGAAGCCCACTCTGGACTGGCTGACACGCTCATGCTACCCCTGTGCGGGGAGCGGCGGGCGGCCTATGCCTATCCCTGGCCGGGGCGCGCGGAAGAATTTATCGACCGGCTTGGGGCGGCCTTCGGTGATCGGGTGGAGGTCATCCCCAGCGAGGATCTGGTGCGTCGCGGCGCTTTCGGTTTGGGCGATCCCAACCCCCGTCTGCGCGAGCGCATCGGCGTCTACACACTCCTGCCGCGGGACAACTTCGTCGTCGTCGATCGGCTATTGGGGGAGCGCGGCTTCGAGCAGGTCGGCGTGCACGGGGGGACCAGCGAGGAGGAGATGTATGTGCCGCTGGTTGCCTGCTCGGTCTAGGCCGGCTCACCGTTGAGCCGCCAGGTCCGTCACTGAATGATGTCGGTCACCTGCCAGGCGCGGTCCTTGAGGGTCATGCGCACGTGGGTGGGGTTGTCCGCGATACCCCCCAGGCGGATCAGGAAGCTATCCCAGCCGTCGAAGAAGGCGAAGTTCACAGCACTCAGAAAGTAGGGTGTGGGTCGGCTGGAGTGCCGGGTAGCGGCCCCGCGCAGCGTATCCATGACCCATTGGAGGCTAATCGCCTGGTCGAGCGCGGAGTTGCCGAGCTGCTTGATCTGGTCGCGCAGCCACGCGAGCGGCGGTGCCCCGGCGGCGCTCGCCGTCAAACCCTCTAATCCGCTGCCGAAGCGCTTTCGGTAGTTTTCGCGCACGGCCTCCAGGTTCACGAGCGGCGATAGCTCCTGCAGATTGTCATTGCCCAGGGCGCCATCGAGCTGGAACATCCGATAGTACGGCCAGGCGACAAAGGCTAGCACAGCGGCAAGCACGAGCGAGATGAGGGTTTTCATAGCGGCGGCGCGGGCAAGGATTTATCGATGATTCTACCCCCGATAGAAGATCTCGGCACCTGTGGCGAATGGGTTAAGATTGGGGTTGCCGAGAGACGTCATCGCCCCTGCAAGCGAGGTGTGAATTGAACAACCTGACTGAGACATTGGCCCTGACCTTGGGTGCCGGCTGGGCCAGCGGCATCAACCTTTACGCGGCGGTTCTGGTGCTCGGGTTCCTTGGTGTCACGGGCCGGGTGAACCTGCCCGATGGCCTGCAGGTGCTCACCGACCCCCTGGTGATGCTGGCCGCCGGGGTGATGTACGTGATCGAGTTCTTCGCCGACAAGATACCCGGCTTCGACAGCGTTTGGGACACCCTGCACACCTTCATCCGTATCCCGGCGGGGGCGTTGTTGGCGGCCAACGCGGTCGGCGATGTGGGGCTGGGAGCGGAAATTGCCGCCGGCCTGGTGGGCGGTGGCCTCGCGGCGGCGTCCCACGCGGCCAAGGCCGGCACCCGGGTGATGATCAACACCTCGCCCGAGCCCTTCACCAACTGGGCCGCCTCGCTGCTCGAAGACGTGGGCGTGGTCGCCGGCCTGTGGACCGCGCTGAACCATCCGGTCATCTTCCTGGTGGCCTTGGCTCTGTTTCTGCTGTTGCTGGTGTGGTTGCTGCCCAAGGTGTGGCGCGGGGTCAAGCGGGTGTTTGGCTGGCTCCGGCGGCTGTTCGGTGGCCGAGCCGAGCCCCCGGTGGCTCAGTCGACCCTCAAGCTGCCGGGCCGAACCGATGACATGACCTGAGCGTCCCGGCGCGGGAAGCAGGTAATGCGGACCCATGCCAGCCGGCTCGTGCGGGTGAGTGGAGCGGCAGTGGGTACAGCACCTCGCACCGGAGCAAAGGGGTTGCTCCCCAGGGTTGCGGAACGACAGCAGCGACAACCCCGGCACTTCCCCGTCCCGGACCGGCCGTTCGCATCGTTCGGTTTCCGGGCGCCCCCCGCTCGTAGCCTGGAG
This sequence comes from Chromatiaceae bacterium, assembly GCA_016880695.1. Lineage (GTDB taxonomy): Bacteria > Pseudomonadota > Gammaproteobacteria > Chromatiales > Chromatiaceae > JAEHCY01. Next base: position 3,040 of record JAEHCY010000494.1, read on the forward strand.
CCGGTCGCCCGATGGCCTCAGGAGCCCTTATGCTGAGGCTGGTACGCAAACGCTGGCCGTTGTTCACCGCGATCGCTTTGGCACTGGTCGCGGGGATCAGTTCCTGGGAGCCTGGTGCCCTAGTCCGATTTGTCGAGCATGCCTCGGCGCTGGATATCTTCACCCTTGTCCTGTTCTTGGTGTTTTTGTTGCCGCCGCTTTTTGCCCGGCTGCGGCTGCCGGGAGCGGTGGCACTGCTAATCGGCGGGGTGGCACTGGGACCCCACGTCTTCGGCATCATCGACCCTGACGACCACGCCGTGGAGCTGTTTGCCGTCGTGGGTCGGGTATTCCTCATGTTCATCGTTGGCCTGGAGATCGACATGCGGGTGTTCCAGGCCACCAAGCAGCGCTCCATGGGTTTTGGGCTGGCCACCTTTCTGTTTCCCCTGATGGGCGGCGTCCTCGCCGCTTATGCGTTCGACTTCGGCTGGACCGCCGCGCTGTTGATTGGCTCCCTGATCGCCTCCCACACCCTGCTGGGATTCCCGATCCTGACCAAGCTCGGCCTGGGCAAGCGAGAGCCCATGGCGGTGGCGGCTGGCGCGACCATCTTCACCGACATCTCGGCGCTTCTGGTGCTGGCGGTCTGTGTCTCGATCCACAAAGGGGGATTTTCCCCATTCGGGCTCGCGACACAGGTGTTTCAGTTGGCCCTCTACAGCATCATCGTGCTACAGGGGCTGCCATTGATCGGCCGGTTGTATTTCCGCCGGCATCGCGACGACGAGGGTGCGCTGTTTTCTTTCACCTTTCTGGTGGTGATGCTGGCGGCGGCCGGTGCCCACTTCATCCACCTTGAGGATATTGTCGGTGGGTTCCTCGCCGGCGTGGCGGTCAATCGCGTGCTCTCCGGCTCGGAGGTGCGGGATAAAATCATCCTGATGGGGGAGGGGTTGTTCATTCCCTTGTTTTTCATGGCCATCGGTATCCGGCTCGACCTTCCGGTGTTCGCCGCAACCCTGGTCAACAGCTTGCCGTTTGTCGTCACCATCATCGCGGCGCTCTTGATCGGTAAGCTCGCGGCCGTCCTCAGCATCCGCCGCCCCTTCGGTTACGCTTGGCCCGACGCGCTGACCATGTGGTCGCTCACCCTGCCGCAGGTCGCGGCCACCCTGGCGGCGGCGATGGCGGCCTACGATGCCGTCAACGCCGACGGCGATCGGCTGATCACCGAGTCGGTGCTCAACGCCGTGATCGTGCTCATGGTGCTCACCTCCATCCTGGGTCCCGTGCTCACCGAGCGTTTCGGCCGCCAGATGACACAAGAGGAAAAATCGGATGACCCGTCTTAACCGTCTGTTCGCCTTGCCCCTACTGTTGCTTGTGGGCCTTCCCTTGGCACCCGCGGGTGCAGGGGACAATCAGCCGGATAAGGCAACGCTGCAGGCCGATCTGAGGAAGATGCGCACGGACACCCTCGATCAGCTCTACCGGGAGAACCCGAAGGCCCGCAAGGAGGTCCGCGCGGCGGCGGGGTACGGGGTATTCAGCATCGGCGTTGCGCAATTGCTTTTCGTCGGCGGCAGCGGGGGAAGGGGCATCGTTCGCGACAATCTCACCGGTAAGGACACCTTCATGAAGGTCGGCAGCGTGAGCGCGGGTCTTGGGGTGGGCTTCAAAGATACGCGTCTGGTGCTGATCTTTTCCAATCGCACGGTCTTGAAGGACTTCCTGGACAAGGGCTGGACCTTCGGCGGCGAGACCGCCGCCGTCGCGAAGGCCGACGACAAGGGCGGAAGCACCGGAGAGCTAGAATCTCCCCAGGGCATCAAGGTCTACCCGCTCACCCAGACCGGTCTCATGGCAAAGGGCACCGTGGAAGGAACCAAGTACTGGAAGGACGAGGGTCTGAATTAGCCCCTGTCACAGGGCCACGAACCCTTCCCAGCGTCGCGGTCGCGAGCGCGCCCTCGGGGACCCCGCAAGCGAATCGGCTCGCTGGGGTCCAAGCCGCCACCCTCATCCTGATTCCCGCTAGGGTAGGCTGGCACTTTGCAGTTTCGGGGTGATAGCCGGGTATTTTGGAGATCACT
>JAEHCY010000495.1 GCA_016880695.1 Chromatiaceae bacterium
CTGGCTACGGGTCTTTGGCAGCGCTTCCATCGGGCACTCGCCACTACCGGAGCGTCTGCGGGATTCGCGGCGGACATTGAGGGTCCCCTGCATGCCCCGCCTGCAGGAGCATTGGCTGCGCTGGTAAAAAGTGCCGTTCACGCGGTGGCACAGGCCGTGGGCGAGTCGATCCCTCTGGTCGAGAACCTGCGAGCCTCAACCGAGGATCAGATCGAGATCCTGCTCCTAGGTGCGGACGTGGATGTCGCGCGCCGCGCTGGTGTCTTGGCAGTCGAGCTCTTGGATGCGTTGCTGGCGCCACCGACAATGCCGGCCAGGCTCGATGTCGACTTTCCGGCGGCACTGACCGCGCTCCGGGGTCTTGCTGAGGCTCGACGGCCGTCGATGACAGAGGCGGCTATTCTTGCGGCGGCCGAGGAACGTCAGATTCCCGTTATCCGCTTTGCTCGCTGGCCCTTCCACGAGGAAGACACCGAACTACCTCCGGAGCGGAGAGGTTCACTGCAGGTCGGGCAGGGCGCTTACCGTCAACGCCTCGTCGGCACGGGCACGACCAGTGTCCCAGGACGTACCTACGAACGGCTGGGCGACCGCGAAGGCGCACACGCAACCCTTCGCCAGTCGGGAATCCCTGTGCCGACAAGGGATCTCGAGTTCACCAACGTGAACAACGCCCGCCGCGCGGTTCGCAGTGCGCAGCGCATCGGCTATCCGGTCGTCCTCAAACCGCGGCGGGGCCCGAGCGGCTTGGGGACCTCGGTCAATCTGGCAAGTGACGAGGCGGTTGCGTCCGCCTTTGATCTCGCAAGTCACTATGATCGACACGTGATTGTCGAGCGCCAAATTGTTGGTGAGGCGTACCGGCTGCTGATCATTGGCGACGAAGTGGTCGCTGTCTGCCAGCGACCCTCGGCGGATGACAGGGCATCCCATCCGAGCCCGATCGCGATTGATCCGGTGGTGCTGTCCGCCGATTGGAACGTGATAGCGCTTCGGGCGACCAGGTGTTTCGAGCTCGCCGTCGCCGGGGTGGACATCGTGAGTCGAGATCCCCGTCTTCCCTTTGATGCGGCAGGGGGCGCAGTGGTCCGCGTCGATCCGGCACCGGACCTTGCATTGCACCGGCTTGGCGAGGAGGCGATACCCTTGACCGTCGGCCGGCGCTTTCTCGCCCACCTGTTTCCTCCCGGCGTGCCGACACGAATTCCAATCGCCGCTATCACGGGTACCGCGGGCAAGACCACCACCTGCCGGATGGTCGCTCGCATACTCGATGTAGCGGGTTACGGGGTTGGCCTTGCCTGCTCGGACGGGGTTTATATCGGACGTGACCTGATCAACCGAGGGGTTTTCAGCGGGATAAGCGGCGCACTCCAGGTATTCTCGGACCCACGCGTGGAGGTGGCCGTGCTAGAGGTCTCCCGCGGCACCTTGGTTCAAAGGGGTATGGGGTTCGATGAGTGCACGGTTGGCGCTTGTACCAAGGTGCAGGCGGACCATATTGGCCTCGAGGGCATCGAGTCCGTCGCCGCGATGGCGCGGCTCAAGCGTGTGGTGGTTGAACAGGCTACGGAGCTCGCTGTTCTCAACGCCGAAGACCCTGGGTCGCTCTCCATGCTGCCCCACGCGGGTGCGAAGAAAACCTGTTTGGTGAGTACCGATCCCACCTCCGAAGCGCTGATATCGCATACCGCTGCGGGTGGGATGGCGGTGGTTCTCGAAACGGTTGGCAACGCTCCCTGTATCATCCACCGAGAAGGGGCGCTGCAAGAGACCGTGATTGCGGTGGGTGACATGCCGTCCGCCTGGGGAGGCGCCGCGCGCCACAACATTCAGAATGCCCTCTTCGCCACGGCGATGTCCCTTGGTCTAGGTGTGGGCGTGGAGGACATTCGCCGTGCGCTTCGCGGTTTCGAGTCATCCCCTACCGACTCACCGAACCGGATCAACCGCTACGACAAGCTCCCTTTCGACGTGATCCTCGACCGGGCAGGGACTGTCCCCGGCTTCCAGACATTGTGCGACTTCGTCGATCGCATCCCCGCTCACGGCCGTCGCGTGTTGGCCTTCTATGGGCACGGCGACCGCCGCGACGAGGACCTGCGAGCCATCGCGCAACGCGTGGCGCGATCCTTCGATCGGTTTATCTGCTTTGAGGCCGCAAAACTCAGAGGGCGCCAACCGGGAGAAGTCCCCACTTTTCTCGCGAGCGTCCTTGCAGAGGAGGGGGTGCCCGCAGAAAGCATCTTCGTCTGCCCCGGAAAGCAAGAAGGGGTTCAGCGTGCTCTGGCCCTTGCTGAGGCGGGCGATCTCGTCGTCATTACCTCTGGGGGCCGTGTCGAAGAGGTCTTCCGCTGGCTCGACGAACACACAGACTCAGCATCGGCGGAGCCCTCCGGTCAGGGGGCGCACTGACCGGCGAGCGGACGAGAATGGCGTCGTGCCCCGAAAAACACACCACAACCAAACTAGTGCCAACGCTGATCCGTGCTTATTCCTAGCGGCGGCGGACCAGTGTCACTCCGCGATCAAACGGCAAGTTGAACACCTCGAGATCCTGCCGATTCCCAAGCTCCTCGACATAATCTTTTACGCGATGCTCATAGGTGCGGTTCTTCCCATAGATCGTTGACTTATCGATGCGTGCAGTATCGTGAAACAGGGCAACCCCGTTGGGAGAGAGCAAGGCATCAAAAGCCTCAAAGTCGATTTCCGCTTGCTCCCGTGAATGATATCCGTCGACGAATAGGATTCCTACGTCGCTGATAGCTTTATAGGCTTCTGTGGTCACAAACTCCTGCGTTGTCATGAGATAGTGCTCGATATTGTCCACGCCGTACTGCTGAAAGTGCTCGTCAATAGCACCCGGGTCCTTCCAGAAATTGTCCACGAGTGAGGGGTCGACGAAAGTGACCTTGCCGCCCTCCAAGTTGTCTTTCAACGCTTTGGCTAGGATCAGCGGCACAAATCCCCGCCACGACCCGATGACCACC
>JAEHCY010000057.1 GCA_016880695.1 Chromatiaceae bacterium
CCAACGTTGGCGCTAACCCGCGGGCCGCAGGCCCGCGGGGTTCAGCGCCGGGTTATGCTGCATTATCGCCCCACGGCGTCCGTTCACCAAGTGATTGGAGGGATGGTCACCGGCGGCTTGGCTGCGATCTCGCTCGACCGTTGCGCCATCAGGCTATGGGCTACGGCCGTGGCCTCTCGCACTGCTGTTGCAAGGCCATCAGAAGCGATGGACGACAGGTCTGCGAGCCCCATCTTTTCGAGTGCTGAAGAGAACTCGCGCCAAAGGCGGACGACCTCCCTCGCGAAATCGACGGGCATCTCGTGGAGGCCTTTTTCAGAGAGACCATCAAAGGACTTCAAGAGTTCCTTCCTCGAGCGGTCCTGAGCGTGCATTAGCGCCGCATGAAGATGACACTTCCAGGGGCCATCGTAGGCGGCAGAGACGAGCGGTGCTATGCCGAACGCGTTGGCGCCATAGTAGTTGTGGCTCGTGCACTTGGTGAGGAACTCGAAGAGCGTGCGCGCGTGAAGGAAGGCGGAATCCATGGCGAAGACCTGCCCCTCGTATCCAGGGATGCACAGGTTCAGCGTGTGCTGGACGTGCCACTCTGTAGCAGCGCGGAGAAGCCAGCGGAGATCGGTAACGAGATAGTCCTCGAGGTACTTCTTCTGCTCAACCGCGCTCAACGGTGGCGTATGTCGCCCCATCAGGACCTCGCGCGTGCTCGTATGCGGCGCCTTGTCGCATCGCTCTTGGCATAATAACTATTGAGTAGATTGGTCGGTCTATTTCCATCAGCTATTTTCCTAGTTAGCGAGAATTCTATTGTGTTCTTCAGCGGTTAGCAAGAAATTTCCGAGTTTTCCAAATGGGAGAAACACTGCGCGTATTGTCAGCCTATTCCACGCTAGTCGAACCGCTCTCCGGACCCAATCCGAGTCGATCCGCCGGACTCTGAACTCCCCTACCGCCGCGGTTCAACACGTGGGTATAGATCATCGTTGTGCTCACATCCCGATGGCCAAGCAACTCTTGGATCGTCCGGATGTCGTAACCCTCTTCTAGTGTCCTGAGTCTGACATTCATGCATATTTCCTGACGTCATTCCGGCCAAGCCTACCTAGCGGGCGCGAGCCGGAATCCAAGAAATAACGCGAATGCTGGATTCCCGTTTTCACGGGAATGACGATACATGGAGCGCCGACTTTTTCACTGAACTCTTGACTCAGGACACTAGCAAATGCGTGGCAAAGGAATGGCGAATATCAATGAAAGTCGCGGCTGGGGGCGGTGGCGAGGTCAGCGCGCAGTCGCGGTTGCCAGAGGCGTTCAGTGATGAGGTGGACGACGCCTTGTTCGGCCTGCAGGGTTCCTGTGACGCCGAGGAGGGTGGCTGTCTTGGCCAGGGTGGCGTGCCGCTTGAAAACGTTCGGCCAGAGGACGATATTCACGAAGCCGGTTTCGTCCTCCAGGGTCATGAAGGTGACGCCGCCAGCCGTCCCGGGCCGCTGGCGACAGATGACCAGGCCGGTGTAGCGCACCCGCGATCCATGACGCATCGAGGCCACGGTGCGGGCATCCGGGAGTCCTTGCACTTTCAGCACCTCTCGCAGGGGCGCGAGGGGATGGCCCCGGGGGCTGTGGTCGGTGCGCCGGTAGTCCCAGGCGATCTCTTCGATAGCGCCAAGCGATGTAAAGGCGGGGCTGGTCTCTTGAACGACCGTCGGCAGGGGAGTCGCCATTGACTTGAATCCCAGCATATTCCACAGCGCCGTCCGTCGATCCAGACCGAATCTTTCGAAGGCGCCCGCCTCGGCCAAAGCGGCGAGCGTTCCTTTGTCCAACTCCGTTCGGCGGGCGAAGTCGGCAAGCGACGCAAAGGGTGTGATGCGGCGAGCGTCCTCGATCTGCTTCCAGTCGCTTTCGCCCAGCCCCTTCACGTAGCGAAGACCCATCCGTATGACGAAGCCGCCCGCGCCTGCCTGTGCGTCTCCGCACGCAGACAGGCTCTGCGAGCAGGGCTCCATGATGCAGTCCCAGGCGCTCGCCTGTGCATCCACGGGCCGCACGATAAGGCCGTGACGCTTGGCATCCTCGACGATGGTGGCTGGGGTATAGAAGCCCATCGGCTGGGCGTTCAGCAGCGCGCAGGTGAACTCCGCCGGGTAATGGCGCTTGAGCCATGCCGTGGCATAGGCGATTAGCGCGAAGCTGGCGGCATGCGCCTCGGGAAAACCGTATTCGCCGAAGCCGCGGATCTGGGAGAAGACGCGCTCGGCGAACTGAGGCGCGATCCCTTTGGCCTGCATCCGCGAGGTGAGGCGCTCGCGGTGGCGCTCGATCCGTCCGGGGCCGCGCCAGGCTGCCATGTCGCGCCGGAGCTGATCCGCCTCGCCGGGGGTGTAGTCGGCGGCGATCATCGCCAGCCGCATCACCTGTTCCTGAAACAGCGGCACCCCCAGCGTCTTTTCCAGCACCGGCTGAAGCGACGGGTGAGGGTAGAGGACCGGTTCCTCGCCGCGCCGGCGACGCAGGTAGGGGTGGACCATGCCGCCCGTGATGGGGCCGGGGCGGACGATGCTCACCTCGATGACCAGATCGTAGAAGGAGCGCGGCCGAAGCCGCGGCAGCATCGCCATCTGAGCCCGGCTTTCGATCTGGAACACTCCCACGGTGTCGGCCCGCTGGATCATCTCGAAGGTCGCCGGATCGTTGGGCGGGATGGCGGCCATGTCCAGATCGAGGCCGCGGTGTTGCTTCAGCAGGCGGAAAGTAAGATCGAGGTGGCTGAGCGCCCCCAGCCCCAGCAGGTCCACCTTGAAGAGGCCCAGCGCCTCCAGGTCGTCCTTGTCCCATTGGATCACCGTGCGATCCGGCATGGTGGCGTTCTCGATAGGGACGATGGTCCAGATCGGATCGTGGCCCAACAGGAAGCCGCCGGGGTGGATAGAAAGGTGACGGGGCGTCTCCAGGATCTCATTCGTGAGGCGCAGCAGATGCCGGTGCAGCGGCGTCTCAGGATCAAGTTCGGCCTGTTGCAACGCCTCCGACGTCACGTCGCCATGATGAGAGAGAAGCCTGGCCAGGCGGTCCATGGAGGTGTCCGGCAGAGCGAGCGCCTTGCCGACGTCGCGGAC
>JAEHCY010000496.1 GCA_016880695.1 Chromatiaceae bacterium
AGCTGCAGCGTGCGCGAATCGCTCACGCGATAGTAGACCCGGTTGGCGTCTTTGCGCGAGGCGAGGATGCCCTTGTCACGCAGGATGGCGAGGTGCTGAGAGATGTTGCTCTGGGAGGTGCCCACAGCATCGACGATGTCCTGAACGCTGACCTCTTCGCCGCCCAAGGTACAGAGGATCTTCAGCCGCAGCGGGTGGGACATCGCCTTGAGTGATCGGGACGCACGCTCGATGTCGGCATCGTCGGCGAAGAGATCGACCTCGGCGTCGTCATCTTGTTGCAGCACCGGAGGATGGGTGGTGGCGTAGGTGCGCGACATGCTCTGGTCCGGGTTTAAGTGAATCACAATAGAATAATACGCTTCAACTTTGCGCCTTGAGAAGCCTCATTTGCATTGGAACCGGACACCAACCCCCGGATGGCATGCCGTTGACCACGCCCACAGGGTCATCTGGTGGGTCGTCGCGGTGCTGTTGGCCGTGGCCGGCGCCGCGTGGGGGGCCGATGAGACTATCGAGGACAAAGAGGAGAGTTTGCGCTCCATGGAGCAAGAGATGGAGCAGCTCTCGCGGGATATCGGCGCGGAGCGGGAGCAACGCATTGAGCTGGAGGCCCAGTTGCGCCAGTTCGAGGAGGCGATCTCCCGGTCGGCGAAAGAGATCCGTCGTCTGACCGAAGCAACCGAGTCGGCGACGCGTCGAGTCGAGGAGATCGACGCGCAGCGCCGCTCCAAGCTCCAGGCGCTGGCCTCAGCCCGTAACCGGTTGGCCGCTCAGCTTAGGGCCGCTTACGCCCTAGGCCGCCAGGACCGGATCAAGCTCTTGTTGAACCAAGAGGACCCGACCGATCTGAACCGCCTCCTGGCCTATCATGATTACTTGACCCGCTCACGCACCGAGCAGGTGGCGCTGGTGGCTTCCCATACCCGCGAGCTCGCGGAGCTGCTAGAGGCCTCCCGCGCGGAGCAGACGCGTTTGCAGGGCCTGCGCCAAGAGCGGGAGCGCGAGCAGGGCGAGCTCGCCGAGCGGCAGGCGGAGCGAAAGGCGGTGATGGCGGCGCTCGACCGCCTCCTCGATGCACAGGGTCGTCGTCTGCGCGGTCTGGAGACCGACGCGACCGCCATGCGCCAACTGATCGAGACCCTGCAGCGGGAGGCAGTCACCGGGCTCGGCGGCGACTTCAAGCCCATCGGTCGTCTCCGTGGACGACTGCCCTGGCCGGTCAAGGGCCGCCTGGAGGCACGCTTCGGCGCGCCAAAAGAGAGTGAGTCGATTCGCTGGGACGGGGTCTTTATTGCCGCCAGCGAAGGCGCGGAGGTCCGCGCGGTGCACATCGGGCGGGTAGTATACGCTGACTGGCTGCGGGGGTTCGGTCTGCTGCTGATCCTCGACCACGGCGAAGGCTACATGACCCTTTACGGGCACAACCAAACCCTGCTCAAGGAGGTCGGCGAGTGGGTTCAGGAAGGCGAGCCCATGGCCCTGGTGGGCGACAGTGGGGGCGCGGTGCGGGCAGGTCTATACTTCGGCATCCGCCATCAGGGAAAAGCGATGGATCCCACGCAATGGTGCGCCGGCGGCGCCAAGCGCCGGGTTGGCGCCGTTATGCGCTCGGCGCCTGCCAACCCTGGAACGTTTTCGCCGCCGAACAATCGAACCAATGGTGATTTCGCCGAGGCGCTTGCCGGTGCCGCTTCCCGCGCGTTGACGGCGAAGCCGGCCTTTGCTTCACTCCATGCATCCACTACCGGCAGGCTGGCGCAATGAAACTCCCTTCTAGGCTTGTTTGGGCCGCGGTCCTCGCGGGTGTGCTCTCGGGTTGCGCGAGTCCGGCCTGTTGTGCGGCGGCCGAGGCTGCTACCACAAACACAGACACCACCCGCCTGCCGCTGCAGGACCTACGGGCCTTCTCGGAGGTTTTCGGGCGGATAAAAAAGGACTATGTGGAGCAGGTGGACGATAAGACCCTGCTCGAAAGCGCCATCCGCGGGATGCTCGCTGGGCTTGATCCCCATTCAACCTATCTCACCCCCGACGAGTACAAGGAGCTCCAGGAGGGTACCACTGGCGAGTTCGGCGGCCTCGGCATCGAGGTTGGCGTCGAAGACGGTTTCATCAAGGTGATTGCCCCGATCGACGATACCCCCGCTGCCAAAGGAGGCATTCGACCTGGAGACCTGATCGTGCGCCTGGACGAACGTCCGGTGAAGGGGATGGACCTGAGCGAGGCGGTCAGCCTGATGCGCGGGAAGCCCGGCAGCAAGATCACCCTGACCATCATGCGCGAAGGCAAGGATAAGCCGATCAAGATTGAGTTGGTGCGCGACCTCATCCATGTGGTGAGCGTGAAGAGCCGCCTCCTCGAGCCGGGCTTCGGCTATGTGCGCATCACCCAGTTCCAGTCGCACACAGCCGATGATCTGGTCAAGGCCGTGGCCAAGCTCACGGGCGACAACAAGGGCCGGCTCCAGGGGTTGGTGCTCGATCTGCGCAACAACCCCGGCGGCGTGCTCAGCAGTGCGGTGAGTGTCTCTGATGCCTTCCTCAGCGGGGGACTCATCGTCTACACCGAGGGTCGTGAGCAGGATTCGCGCCAGGAGTTCAAGGCCGGTCCCGACGATGTGCTCACAGGCGCACCGATGGTGGTGTTAGTCAATGAGGGCTCCGCCTCCGCCTCGGAGATCGTGGCCGGTGCCCTGCAGGATCACAAGCGCGCGGTTATCATGGGGCACCAGACTTTTGGCAAGGGCTCGGTGCAGACCATCATGCCCATCGAGCGGAATGCGGCGCTGAAGCTCACCACCGCGAAGTATTTCACCCCCTCGGGCCGATCGATCCAGGCTGAGGGCATCAAGCCGGACATCGCGCTGCAGGATCTGGAGGTGACGGCCAAGGCCGAGGCGGGCACCAACCCCGTCAAGGAGAAGGACCTGGCCGGACATCTGGGCGCTAAGGAGACTCCCGTGGAGGGCGGCAAAAACAAGAAGGAAGGCGACAAGGCCTTGGCCTTGGACGACTTCCAGTTGAGTGAGGCGCTCAACCTGCTCAAGGGCCTGCATATCCTGAGCGGGCGCCACGGCGCCTGAGGCACCCAGAAACGATCCGATCCATCCACCGGAGAAGTCGATGCCACGCGTACTGGTACCCCTGGCGGAGGGGTTTGAGGAGCTCGAGGCCATCACGGTCACAGATCTGCTGCGACGCGCGGGCATCGAGGTGGTGAGCGCCGGTCTGCAGGAAGGCCCGGTTCGCGCGAGTCGGGGCACCCTTGTGGTGCCCGACACCACGCTCGCCGCGGTGGCCGAGGATGCGTTCGACATGATCGTGCTCCCGGGGGGGCTGCCGGGTGCGGACAATCTGGATGCCGACCCGCGCGTCCATGCGCTGTTGCAGCGACTCGCCGGTGCCGGCGGTTACACCGCCGCGATCTGTGCCGCCCCGCGCGTGCTGGCCAACGCCGGCCTGCTCGATGGGCGATCCGCCACCGCCTATCCCGGGACCCTTTCGGGCGAGCGGTATCCGCGGGTCCAGATGCTCGAGGCGCCCGTGGTCGCGGACGGTCGCGTGATCACCTCCCGCGGCCCCGGCACCGCGATGGATTTTGCCCTGCAGCTCATCGAGTCGTTGGCCGGCCGGGGCAAGCGCGACGAGGTGGAGGCGGCCCTGGCTCGGGAGGGTTGAGTCGTCCCAAGGGCTGTGCGAGAAGTCTGCGATCCGCCGGGCGGGTCTGCGTGCTGTCAACCGCAGCGGGAAGGGCCGCGACGCTAATCGCTTATTCGCATGGACAATCTCTGGCTCGTCCTCGCTTGCTTGAGCACCTTCGCCCTGAGTGCCTGGCTGACGCACCGCTTCCTCGATCCCAAGTCGGTATTTCATGTGCTCGACCATCCCAATGAGCGTTCGCTTCACCGCTCGCCGGTACCACGGACCGGCGGGGTGGCCATCCTGGCTGCCTTGCTGCTCGGTGGGCTGGCGAGTGCCATGGCGCTTTCCTGGCCGCGCGAAGTCGGGTGGATCGCGCTGGGGACGCTGGCGTTGGGGCTGGTGTCGCTGGCGGACGATCGCTTTGGACTCGCGGTGCGCTATCGGCTCCTCGCGCACCTCCTCGCCGGAGTACTGTTGTTGGCGGTGGGGCTCGGGGTGGATCGGCTGGAGTTGCCGGGCTGGGACTGGGTACCGCCGCGCAGCCTTGCCTGGGTCCTTTCGTTGCTGTTCGTTGCCTGGATGATCAATCTGTACAACTTCATGGATGGCATGGACGGTCTGGCGGCGGGGATGGCGCTGATCGGCTTCGGCGCGCTCGGGGTTCTCGGCTGGCAGGGGGGTGATCCCGCCTTCGCCTGGGGGTGCCTGTTGATCGCCTGCGCGGCCGGGGGATTTCTTAGATGGAACGCGCCGCCTGCGCGAATATTCATGGGCGACGTGGGCTCATCGGTCCTCGGTTTTCTCGCGGCGGCGGCCGCACTCTGGGGCTCGGAGCGGGGGTTGTTTCCCCTGTGGGTCGCGGTGCTGATTTTCTCCCCCTTTGTGGTGGACGCAACTTGGACCCTGTTGCTCCGTCTGCACCGTGGTGAGCGCCTCTGGGAGGCCCATCGAAGCCATCACTATCAGCGCCTGGTGCAGGCCGGATGGGGTCAGCGCAAGACCCTGCTTGGGGCGCTGGCGCTCATGCTCGCTGCAGCCTTCACTGCGGTGCGGGCGGTAGGGTTGCCGGAGCCGGAGCAGTGGTTCCTGATTGGGGCCTGGGTTGGCCTCTACGGACTCGTCGGGTGGAAGGTTCGACAGGCCGAGTGTTCTGCGGAGGCCCGGTGAAGGGCTGGCACGATCGTCTGCGTAGCCCCTCGGCGGCCTTCGGCCACGATCTGCTCATGGTGCCCGTCGCCTGGCTGGCCGCCTTCTGGCTGCGCTTCAATCTCGATACCATCCCCCCGGAGTACCTGCAGGCGGCGCTCCTGGCGCTGCCTGTGGTGATGGTCGTGGAGGGGGGGGTGGTTTGGTTCCTTGGGTTGTATCGTGGGGTTTGGCGTTTCGCCTCGCTACCGGATCTCGAGCGCATTCTCAAGGCGGTGCTGATCGGCACGGTGCTTTCTCTGCTGGTGCTGTTCGTCGCCAGCCGGCTCGAGAACGTGCCGCGCTCGGTGCCGGTTCTGTTTGCCATCGCCCAGCTGCTGCTCCTTGCGGGTCCCCGGATGGCTTACCGCTGGTTCAAGGATCGACGGCTCGATCTGAGCTCGGGCAAGCGCGCCTTGATCGTGGGTGCCGGGCGGGCGGGGGAGATGCTGGTGCGCGACCTGCGGCGCGATCGCGCTCACGCCTATGTCCCGGTGGGATTCGCCGACGATGCCTCCCATCGCTTGGGCCGCGAGGTCCAGGGCGTACCCGTGATCGGCACCACGGCGGAGATCCCGGAGTTGGTGCGCCAACGGGACCTCGAGCTTATCCTGTTGGCGGTGCCCTCGGCGAACGCGCAGCAGATGCAGCGTATCGTGGCGCGCTGTGAGGAGGCTGGGGTGCCGTTCCGCACGGTGCCACCCCTTGAAAGCCTCCTCGCTGGGCAGGTAAGCGTGGAGGCGCTGCGGCCGGTGTCGATCGAGGACCTGCTCGGGCGAGAGTCGGTGGAGCTCGACTGGGACGGCATCCGCAGCGGTCTCGCCGGCAAGCGCGTGCTGGTTACCGGCGCCGGCGGATCCATCGGCTCGGAGCTGTGCCGTCAGATCGCGGGCATCGGCCCCGCCGAGCTGGTGCTTCTGGAGCATGCCGAGTTCAACCTCTACCGCATCGATCGTGAGCTTCGGCGCGATTACCCGAGCCTCGCCCTCACCACGCGCTTGGGGGACGTTACCGATGCGGTGACCGTCGAGGCGGCCTTTCGCCAAGCCTCGCCGCAGGTCATTTTTCACGCCGCCGCCTACAAGCAGGTTCCTTTGTTGGAGTCGCAGGTGCGCGAGGCGGTGCGCAACAACGTGCTGGGGACCCTGCGGGTGGCCCGGGCGACCGCGGCCCACAATTGTGAGCGCTTCATCCTTATCTCAACCGACAAAGCGGTGCACCCCCACAATGTCATGGGCGCCACCAAACGGGTGGCCGAACTCTGTTGCCAGGGTCTTGCCGATGGTGCAACCACCCGCTTCACCGCGGTTCGCTTCGGCAATGTCCTCGACTCGGCCGGCAGTGTGGTCCCACTGTTTCGGGAGCAGATTGCCGCCGGCGGCCCCGTCACGGTGACGGACCCCAACATCGAGCGTTACTTCATGACCATCCCCGAGGCCTGTCAGCTCATCCTGCAGTCGGCGGTGCTCGGCGAGGGCGGCGAGGTGTTCGTGCTCGATATGGGCGAGCCGATTAAGATCCGCTATCTTGCCGAACAGATGATACGCTTATCGGGCAAGCGGCCCGAGCTGGACATCCCGATTTGCTATGTGGGGCTACGGCCGGGGGAGAAGCTCTACGAGGAGCTTTTCTACGCGATCGAGGAGCTCCGGCCCACTCCTCACCCGAAGATACGCATGGCTCGGCCGGTATTTCTCGGCTCAGCGTTGTTCCGCGACGGGGTGGAGCGGCTGCTCAAGGGGCTCGACAACAACGATGACTCGGCCCTGAAAGAGGTCTTGCATGAGCTGGTGGAGGGGTGGCCGCATGCGGAATAACCCGAGCGATCGACTGGAGCCTGACCGATGAATGCCGTGGTGGAGGCAATCCTTACCCCCGAAGCGGCGCACCCCAGTGTGCCTCAGACCCCTTCCGCGGACACCGTGGGGCTGGTCGAGGAGCACCTGCGCAAGCGGCGCAAGCTGAGCGACTCGGACCTGTTCCGAGCCCAGCGGGTGGCCGCGGAGGGCTCGGATAGCCCCACGCGGCTGTTGGTTCGCCTGGGGATGGTGTCGGAGAAGGATATGGCCGAGGCCTTCTCCCAGGTCCTCAGCCTCCCGCTCGCGCAGGCCTCCGACTACCCGGTGACCCCGGCGGTGGAGAGCCGTCTTGCGCTTCGTTTCATGAAGGACGCCCAGGTGGTGCCCCTGCGAGAGGAAGACGACCAGGTGGTGGTTTCGTTGGCCGATCCCACCGATCCGTTCGTCCTCAAGTCCACCGCGCTGGCCTTTGGCAAGCGGGTGGCGCCCTTGATTGGCATCCCCTCGGAGATCGAGTCCGCCATCGAACGGCTCTTCGGCGAAGGCAAGAGCCAGATCGACAACCTGCGCGATGAGCTCACTGCTGGGGAAGGTGCTGCCGAGGACGACATCGAGCATCTCAAGGACCTCGCCAGTGAGGCCCCGATCATCCGCTTGGTTAGCCTCATCATCCAACGGGCGGTGGAGCAGCGTGCCTCAGATATCCATATCGAGCCCTTCGAAGACCAACTCAAGATTCGTTACCGCATCGACGGCGTCCTCCATGAGAAGGATGCCCCCCCAACCCAGTCGGCCGCGGCGGTCATCTCGCGGGTGAAGATCCTGGCCAAGCTCAACATCGCCGAGCGACGATTGCCCCAGGACGGGCGCATCCCCCTGCGGGTGCAGGGTAAGGAGCTCGACCTGCGCGTCTCCACGGTGCCCACCCTGTACGGAGAGAGCGTGGTGATGCGTTTGCTGGACAAGGAGAGCGTGAACTTCGACTTCGGTGTGCTCGGGTTCGAGGGATCGAGCCTAGAGCGACTGTTGACCGTCCTCGATCGGCCCCACGGCATCGTGCTGGTGACCGGCCCCACTGGTAGCGGCAAGAGCACGACGCTTTATACAGCGCTCAGTCGGCTCAACACCCCCGAGCGCAAGATCATCACGGTGGAGGATCCGGTTGAATACCAGCTCGATGGCATCAACCAGATCCAGGTCAAGCCCCAGGTGGGGCTGAGCTTTGCCAACGCCTTGCGTGCCATCGTTCGCCAAGACCCTGACATTATCATGGTGGGAGAGATGCGCGACGTGGAGACCGCCCGCATCGCCGTGCAATCGGCCCTCACCGGCCATCTGGTGTTCACGACGATCCACGCCAACAACGTGTTCGACGTCATCGGCCGCTTCATGC
>JAEHCY010000497.1 GCA_016880695.1 Chromatiaceae bacterium
GGGAGACGCCGAGATTGCCGCCCTTACCGGCGTGGATCGTACGGCCGAGTTCCCCGCGGCAGAGAGCGAGGTGCCCGAGGCCATCGTCTGGATCGGACCCGGCACACCGCCTGCGGCGCGGGTGGTGTTGGAGGCATTGGTGGGCGCCGCCTGGAGCGGCCGGGCGAATAGCCTGAGCCCGGCGCACCGCGACTGGCCCGATATCCCCCGTGTGGCGGTTGCCACCCACAAGCCGGCCGGTGAGCCCCAGCCGTCTCGGGTTTCGCTAACCTTGCCGGCCCTGGCGGCCGCATCCAGCGAACCCGTTTCCCGCTTGATCCGCCGCCGCCGTTCCGCCCAGGTCTTCGACGGCGTCACCTCAGTCGACGCCCCGGCGTTTTTCCGCCTGCTCGATGCCCTGCTACCCCGTCCCGGCCAGCCGCCCTGGACGTGGGTGGATGCAGCCCCGGCGGTGCATCTGGTCCTGTTCGTCCATCGGGTAGAAGGGCTTGAGGCTGGGATCTACTGTCTGGCCCGGGACGTCGCTCAAGTGACGGCGTTGCGGGCGGAGATGCGCCGCGACTGGTTGTGGGCGGAAGTGCCCGGTTGCCCCGAGCACCTGCCCCTCTATCGGTTGGCCGCGCTGGATGCACAGGCGTTCGCGGCGACGGTGTCCTGTCATCAGGACATTGCCGCCGACTCGGCCTTTTCCCTGGCCATGCTGGCGCGCTTCGACGACATCACCGCTGACAGCCCTTGGTTGTATCGCTACCGCTTCTGGGAAGCCGGCCTGATCGGCCAAGTGCTGTACCTGGAGGCCGAGGTCGCGGGCCTGCAGGGGACCGGCATCGGCTGCTACTTCGACGATGCCGTGCACCAGGCCCTGGGACTCCAGACCCAGCGCTTCCAGGACCTCTACCACTTCACCGTCGGCAGAGCCCTGGTGGATGGGCGACTGCGCAGCGAGCCGCCCTACAACCACCTGAGGGAGCGGCGGCTGCTGCCTGCATCGGATGGGATGCGCCTGGAAACAGGGAGCTAGAACCCAGCCGAGAGGAAGCCGCCAACACCGCAGTCGCGATCATCCGGGACTTCAGACTGTTCCCTCTGAGATGCGCGGGTGGATCCCTTCTATCGTGGGTCAGCAGTGTGGGATTGCAGGACGTGAGCTTTGCCCCGCTCTGCGCACAAGCCCGCTGAGGGGTGACGAGTAGAGCGTCCGGGAGCTGGCCGCAGCCGCATCGCCTCAGTGCCGTGCAGTCAGCCAGAGTGTCCGTAGCTTTATCCCCAGCCATCCGGGGGTGAGGAGTCGTCTGGGCAGTATCCGGAGCCGTCCCACCGTGCCGAAGAGGTGGTACCAAAACGGACTGGACTGTCCGAGGGCGATCCTTTCGATGGCTCGCTCACCCCCCACTGGACGCCCCACCACCTCGGGATAGGGCGCACCAAGCCAATGCGCCGCAGCCATCAGATAGAGGCGGAAGGCCCGCTGATGAGGGGGCTGCAGGCGCCCGAGCAGGGCCGGCCAGTCGATCTCGGCGCGGTGGTGGTCAGCGAGCCGAGCCAGCTCGAGCAGCGCACGCAGGTTGAGGTGCTGGCAGTGGTGGGCGAGATCGCCGATCTGCCCGTGGAGAAAGTTGTGCAGCAGGCGGGTCCCGGCATCCGCCACGCCCACGCGCGGGCCGCCGTCGGGGAGCCGCACCGCGGTTACCCGCATCCCCGCTTCGAGCAGCGCGCTGTCGGTGGGATCGCGCAGGGACCGCACGTGCAGCTCCACGGCCACCGCTGCGCTCGGGTGCAGCAGCACGGTGCCGTGATGGTGATAGCGCAGATCGAGCACGACACCCTCGGTGGGGCGGTACCCTAAGGCGCGGACGGCCTCGGCGGCCTCCGGATAGCGCTTTGCCGGCACCCGTAGATCGAGATCGCCGATCACCCGATCCGCCGCTCCCGAGTACTGCTTTGGCAGCAGGGCCGCGGCGCCCTTGAGGAGCTGCGGCTCGATGCCCACCGAGTTGAGGGCGGCAGCGACGCGGGCAAGCTCGGCATAGAGGGTACGGTTGCGGGCGCCATTGAGGTCCCGAATGGTTTGCAGGTAGTCGCGAACCTGGTCCGGGAGGGCGGCAAGAACCCCAGCGTCGGCCAGGGTTCCGGCGAGTGAGGGGGTGACTAGATGCGTCCCAGCCCGCTGCAGCAGCTCCGGCCAGGGGGCGGAGACAATCCCCTCCGCAATGTGCGCGCGGCGCTCCGCCTGGCCGCTCAGGCAGGCGCCCAGCAATAGGAGCTGGTCCCGCGGCCTCATGCTAGCGCCGAGTTCCTTCCGAGCACCGCTTGCACCAGCCGCAGCCCCTGCTCGAGGTCCGGATAGCGCAAGGCAAACGCTGGGGCAGCGGCGATCCAGTTGACTAGGGTTTCGAGGCGGTCCTGGGTGAGGGGCGGCAGGTAGGGCTCGGCGGCGATCAAGCGCTCAAGCGCCGCTTCCGGCGCGAGAACCTCGACCACCGCCAAGTGATCGGGGGCGAACTGGGGAAACAGCAGTGCCCCCACCGGCAGGGGACCGTAGGTAACCGCACCGGGAGGTGGCACGAAGCGCACGGGCTCACCGTCCCGCTGCCAGACGGCAGCGCTCGCCAGCCCCGGCAGGTGCTCCGCCAGTACCGGCCAACTGCCGGCCTTGAGGCACAGGCTCATGCCGATGCCAAGCGCCCGGCCCTCTGTGGTCACCGGCACCACGTCGTCGCCGAGCAGGGGGAAACCGGCCGCGTTGAGGGCCGCCGCGAGCGTGGTCTTGCCGGATCCGCCGCAGCCGATCAACAACAGCGCGCGGTTAGCCTGGGCGATCCCGGCGCCGTGCACCACCAGAAGGCGCCGGCGTCCCTGGCAGCCGAGCTCGATCAGCTCCGCCAGGGTCTGGCTCAGCGCATCGTCGAGCCGATTCCCTCGTCCCCGCTCGACCCCCTCGCCAAGCAGCCGCCAGGCGTCTGCGCGGCCCTGAAGCGCGAGGCGGTGGTTCCCGTCGGCTGGGTCGGGGCAGCGCAGGTGCCCCAGGATGGGGGCCAGGAGCGCGGCCAAGGTTGGGTCGATGACGATGAGCTCAACGCTTTGGTCGGCGAGCCGCAGCCGCCAGCGGGCAGCCGATCCGGCGAGACGCCCCGCGCGGGCGTGGACAGGGGGGCATGCCGCCTGCTGGCCCCGGATCGGGACTGGGTCCAGCAGCCCGCTCTGCTGCCATTGCCGGAGCAGGTCACCCAGATCGGCCCGAGCCTGTTGGGCGGACACACCGAAGCGTTCCGCCAACGCGGCGGCGATCTCCCCCTCGCCGAGCTCGGCGCTCCAGGCATCCCACAGCCAGGCAGCGGTGGGATTGAGGAGCCAGAGCCGCGAACCCCCTGGCTGGGCCAACACCCGTGAGCCGCCGAGGTTCGCCTGCAAGGGTGCGCCCCCGCTCCGACCGAGCGCCAGCCGGCCGGCGTCTTCGTCGCTTTCCGTCATCTGCGCCTATTGCTCCGCTGTCGCTCTATCCTGGCCCGCGGGCCACCCCTCCGCCCAAGATGGGTGATGGGCCCCAGCGGGCACCAACCTCCAAAATCCCTGGGCACCTGGCCACCGCTTTTCCATTGATGTGCTATACATAATTCCGGAGGGATTCAGCGGAAATGGGTGGTGGCCACTGAATCCCGCCGGGTCGATCAGGGAACCGCGCACCGGGGCGGCTGATCGTGTACAGGAGTTTGGAGGGAGGGCGATCCGATGGGAAGCACCTTTGCGCGCTTGCTGGGTGTCATTCTGTGGTGTGCGTGGGGCTTGGGATGGGCGGAGGCCGAGATGCCCGCGGGTTTGCGGGAAGCCCTGGAGCAAGCCCGTCACGGCATTGAGAGGGAGGCGGGTGGCTACCGCGCCCACAATCCTCGCAACGCCCAACAGATCGCCTTTCGCGAGGGAGGTATCGAGGTCGCCCCCGCCGGCCCAGACCCCGGCTGGTCCTGGGGCCTGCAGCTCATCGGCTACGGCACCCCCCAAGACCTCCAAGCGCTGCCTCCCGCCCAAGGGCAGGTCTCGGGAGCCCGAGTCGAATACCGCCGCGGTCCCCTCACCGAATGGTACGACAACCGCGTCCTCGGTCTTGAGCAGGGCTTCACCCTCCACGAGCCGCCGCCCGGAGCTGACAGCGACCTCCTGCTCGCCCTGAGGCTCAGGGGAGGTCTCACCCCCCACTGGGATCAGACCGGACAAGCCCTGAGCTTCTACACCCCGAGCGGCGACTACGCCCTGAGCTACCGCGATCTCAAGGTGGTGGCCGCCGACGGCCAACCCCTTCCGGCCCACCTGGCCCTGCGCGACCAGACCCTGGAGATCCACCTCGAGGTGCGCGATGCCCACTGGCCCATCACCATCGATCCCCTGGTGGTCAATGAGCAGAAGGTTACAGCGCCGGCAACGGATGCGCCGGTCGTCGACACCAGCTTTGGGCGGGCGGTGGCACTAGATGGGGACACCGCGGTGGTGGGTGCACCCGCAGACACTTGCTCCGCCGGTCTCCCGATTTGCGGTGCGGCCTACGTGTTCACCCGTTTGGAGGGGGCGTGGATTCTGGAACAGAAGCTCATCGCCTCGGATGCCGCGGGAGACAGTGCCTTCGGCTTCTCGGTCTCCCTGTCGGGAGACACCCTACTGGTGGGAGCGATGCAAGCCGACTGCGTCGCTGGCCCTGACTGCGGTGCAGTCTACTTTTTTACCCGCGAGGGGAATCGCTGGACCGAGCAACAGAAGCTCACTGCCAGTGACGCCGCAGAGGACCATGGGTTCGGCCTCTCCCTCGCGCTTTCGGGCAGCACCGCACTGGTAGGGGGAGACGGAGCTGCTTACGTCTTCTACCGCTCCGGCCCGGCCTGGATCGAGCAGCAGAAACTCACCGCTAGCGATGCCCCGGGCGGGAATTTCTTCGGTTGGTCTGTCGCCCTCTCGGGTGAGACCGCCTTGGTGGGCGCCATGTATCAGGATTGCGGTGGGGGCGGCTACCGGTGCGGCGCGGTCTATGTGTATACCCGCTCGGGCGGGACCTGGACGGAGCAGCAGAGGCTCACGGCCCGCGACGCTCAGGAAGGCGCGGCCTTCGGTCACTCGGTCGCAGTCTCTGGCGATACCGCCTTTGTGGGCGCGCCCTATACCGGCTGCCTCGAGGAAACTGAGGGAGTGCCCTGTGGCGCCGCCTATGTATTTACGCGCTCCGCGGGGGTCTGGACCCAGCAGCAAAAGCTTATAGCCACCGACCAAGTCTTAGGCTACTCGGTGGCGATCGCCGGTGACATGGCCCTGGTGGGCGTCGCGGGGGGGAGGTGCGCGCGGGAGGAGAGCGCCTGCACTGTGGCCGCCTATCGTTTCACCCGTGCGGAGGGGGGCTGGATCAGGCAGCAAGCGCTGAACGTTAATGTTGGCGGAGAGGGATGGCTCTTCGGATGGTCGGTCGCGCTCTCGGGCAACGCCGCCCTGGTAGGGCCCGAGTGGCTCGATTGTTCGGGAGGCGACGCCTGTGGTGCCGCCTATGTATTCAGCATCGACAGCTCCGCCGTGTCGCACCCGCAAGCCAAGCTCGTCCCCACCCCGAGCGACCCCAGGGAGGGCGATCGGTTTGGCCTCTCGGTCGCCCTCTCGGGTGACACCGCGCTGGTGGGGGCCGAGTTTGCCGAGTGTCCCCCTGGCATCATTGGCCACCATTGTGGCGCGGCCTATGTGTTCACCCGCTCGGGAACCAACTGGATTCCGCAGCAGAAGCTCACGGCGTGGGATGCCGCAGAGGGCGCCGCCTTCGGTAAATCGGTCGCGATCTCCGGCGACACGGCGCTCGTAGGGTCGCCGTTTCACGGCTGTGAGCGAGGCGGATACGCCTGCGGTGCGGCGTATGCTTTCACCCGCGTGAACACCACCCGGACAGCGGGAGAGACCTGGGTACCCCAACAGCGGCTCGCCGCCGCGGATGCGGCGGAGGGTGCTGTCTTTGGCATCGCGGTTGCCCTTTCAGACGACGCCGCGCTGATCGGGGCGCACGGAGCGGGCTGCTCCGACGGAACGGTTGGTTGCGGCGCCGCTTACGTGTTCACTCGCTCTGGAAACACCTTGACAGAGCAGCAGAAGATCACCGCCGGTGACGTTGGACCTCTGGACAATCTAGGCTTCTCGGTCGCCCTCGCGGGCGACACGGCCCTGGTGGGTGCTATCGGCACAGCCTGCAGTACCGGCGACCGCTGCGGTGCGGCCTATGTCTTCACCCGCTCGGGGGATAAATGGAGTGAGCAGCAGAAGCTCGCCGCTAGCGATGCCGGAGCTCAAGATCTGTTCGGCTTCTCGGTCGCCCTCTCGGGTGACACCGCGCTGGTAGGTGCCTGGGGTGACGACTGCGTCGGCACGGCCGATTGTGGTGCGGCGTATGTGTTTGTGCGTTCGGGCAGTCTCTGGGCTGAGCAGCGAAAGCTCACCGCGTCAGTCCCTAAGGGGGAATGGTTCGGGATCTCCGTCGCCCTCGCGGGAGACGCCGCACTGGTTGGCGCGCGGGCGGCTGCTTGCGACAAGGCTGGCACGATAGCTAATTGTGGCGCAGCCTACCTGTTCACCCGCTCGGAGAACACCTGGACGGAGCAAAAGCAGTTAGCCGCCTCGGATGCGGTGCCGGCCGATTTCTTCGGTACCTCGGTAGCGCTCTCGGGGGACACCGCGCTCGTAGGCGCACCGGGTGATGCTTGTGGTGATCTCCAAGGGTGCGGCGCCGCCTACTTCTACACCTTCCCCTGCGGTTTCGGCTACGCGCTGCCCCCCGAGCAGTGGCGGCTGATCGGCAGCCCCTGCTCGCCCAATCTGCCGGGGACGGTGGAGAGCACCTACGGGGCCGATTTGCCGGGGCCCTACGGTAGCGACTGGCGGCTCTACGCCTGGGATGCCGACGCGGGTGACTACCTGCCCCTGGGCAAGGACGCACCGGTCGAGCCCGGGCTGGGCACCTGGATCAAGGGCCTCGAGGGAGGAACCCTGGAGGTTGAAGGCACCGCCACCCCGGTGCTCGGCATGGCGGGCTGCCCGGGCAGCAACGGCTGCTATGTCATCCCGCTGAGCGCCTCCGCCGACGGGATCGCGGTGGCCAAGAACCTGGTGGCCCATCCGCTGGCGTTCCCCGTCGACTGGGCCGATGTCCGCGTGCGGGTGGATGGCGGCAGCCTCTACACCCCCTCCGCTGCCCAGGCCGCGGGGCTGCTCTCCAACGTCTACTATCGGTGGAACGGCAATGCCTATGAGGCCTACGACGATGTCACCCCCGGCATGGAAGGCACCCTGCAGGCTTTTGAGGGGTTCTGGGTCAAGCTGCTGCCCGGCAGCCACGGCCACACCCTGGAGCTTCTGATCCCGGCCAAGCCCTCGATCAAGACCAGCCAGCAGGGGACGGCGCTGCCCTGGTATCTCGCCTGGCTCGATTGGCTGGCGCCAGCGGCCCAGGCGGAGGAGTTGCCCACCCAGGGCCTCGCGGAGCGGGACGCCCGTCGCGAGGCCTACCGCCAGAACATCCAGGCGGGACGCGAATGGTACCTGCGGCTCACGGTGACCGACTCGGTGGGGGGGCTGCGCGATCGCAACAACGTGCTCGGGCAGCTGCTCGATGCCCAAGCGGGTTACGACAGCCACGACCTCCCGGAGCTGCCGCCCTTTGGCGAGACCAGTCTCACCCTCGTCTTCCCCCACCCCGACTGGGGCGCGGCGGCGGGGGACTACACCAGCGACTTCCGCCCCGCCGACCCTGAAGGTCAACGTGGAGAGCGCTGGGGCTTCGAGGTCCGCAGCGACGACCCCCGCCGCTCCCTGGTCCTGATCTGGGAGGGCCCGGCGGGCGTGATCGAGCGCTCGCTCCTCGTGGACAGCCAGACCGGTACCCAGATCCCCGCCACCGAGGGCGGCTACCCCTTCGACCTTACGGGCCCAACCCGGACCTTCCGCTGGGAGTACCGGCCCCCGAACGATGCTTCGATGCGCTACCATTGAGCGACGTCACCCACCCAGCACCCGGAGACCTAAACCATGGCGTGTGATCAGAACCAGGAGAAAACACACGATCTTGATCCAGCACGGCGTGAGGTGCTCGACAAGCTGGGCAAGCTCGCGGCCTACACCCCGCCGGTGCTGCTCACTTTGCTCCTCTCCCAGCGTGCCAGTGCCCAGTCCATCGGGCGGCCGCCTTCACCGCCCTGAGCCAGGTGCGGGCCGGCGCGGGATGAGACCCGCCTTTGCCCGCCGGCGTCAGCCCGGCGGGAGAGGTGGCGATTTAGAGCTCGAAGGTTAGCCGTAGCCCGCCGATCCACCCCTTGGCGCTGTCCGCGCCCTGGTAGCGGTCGGCCTGGTACTGGAGATCGGCGGTGAGGGCCAGGTGCTCGTCGACGGCGAAGCGGTAGTAGGCCTCGAAGACCTGGCTGCGGGCAATGTCGCTGTTGCCGCCCTTGAGGTAGGCGTAGCCGATGCCGATGTTGTCGCGCTCGCGCCCCCAGGCCAGGCCCTTGAGGTCGACCCCCCCGGAGCAGAGTGCCCGGTAGTCCACAGCGGGGTCCTCGCTTTGCCAACCTAGGCGCAGGAAGACCCCTACGACCTCGCCGAGGGCTTGGTCAAAGGATAGGCTCAGGGCGGCGCGGCGCTCCAGGGTCTTGCCGGCGGGGTCCAGGTAGGCCCTGGAGGTGCCGGAATACAGCACCCGGTAATTCCCCTCGCCCAGGGCGGTCTCGAGGTGATAATCGGCCTCGGCCGTATAGAAATTGTAGTTGTTGCCGTCGTCGTTCTCCCCGACGTTCATGCCGATCGCGCTCAGGGTCCAATCCTGGTATTTCCACACCAGCACCCCACCCCAATCGTAGCCGGGTAGAAAGTCGCTGCGCGCGTTGACCAAGGCCTGGTTCATGAACTGGGTGTATTCGTCGTTGGCGTAGGCGTTCTCGTCGACGTAGAAGGCCGGGTCGATGATGCCGCCGGTGACCTCGAGTGTGTTGTCGGTCCCAAGCTGGAAGGTGTGGGCGTACCAGGCCTCTAGCAGGTAGCTACGGTTACGGCCGTTGATGTCTTTCACGTCGGACGCCAGGTCGGCGTTCCAGGGGAGCAGGGCGAAGGGTGTCACCGGATTGAGCGCGTTTCCGGCGGCGAAACCGAGCTTGACGAAGATCTCATCCTGGCCGGTGGGTCGGTAGGTGAGCTCTGGCTGCATCGGGGCGGCCCCGCGGCAGGTGTTGGGGGCGTTGGGGTTTCCGGATACCCGCTGACATTGAACGGCAGCCGCCAGTACGCCGCCGATGGACAGCTCATCGGTAATCTCGGCGGCACCGACTGGCACCGCCGCCAGCCCGAGCCAACAGGCGAGCGCCCAGGGCTTGGTTTGCATGGCTTGTCTCCCGTCTCCTCAAAGCGGATCAGCGGGCGTCACCCGCTCTGGCGGCGCCGGCCGCGCCAATGATAGGCGAAGCGCCCTGGGTTTTCCCCTGCGCGAGGGCTGGGCGGACGCGCTACACTAGCGCAAGCTCACCGCCTTGCGGCCGGCGTTGCCCCCTTATTTGACGCTGTTGCCGGCGATGGTGGACGGTTTTCTGGTACCCGGCGGATAGAATCCATGCAGACCCCCAGAAGTCGCATCGAGCGCGTGGGCGACCTGATGGTGGACGCCTTCCACTACGTGGCGCTGTTTGTCATTGGCGCCACGGTGATCTGGTCGGCGATCTACGAGTATCTGCACATCATGCACAAGGGATATCAAGGGATATGCTGAGCCCAAAGACATCCTGTTGCTGTTCATCTTCCTCGAGCTTGGCGCGATGGTGGGGATCTACTTCAAGACCCACCGGCTACCGGTGCAGTTTCTCAGCTACGTGGCGATCACGGCGCTGGCGCGGCACCTGGTTATCGACATCCAACGTGTCAGACCCCTTTCATCTGTATCTCCTGATGAGCATCGCCGGGGCCATCCTGGTGCCCACCTACTCGGTGCGCCGCTTTGGTCAGGCCGAGGACGATGGGCAGGGGTGAGGCCCCGGCGCGGACCCCACCCCACCCAACCCATGGTCAACCGACTACCGGCGATCTTTTTCGGCCACGGCAATCCGCTGCTGACCCTGTCGAGCAATCCCTACACCCAGGCCTGGGCGGCGTTGGCGGCGTCACTGCCCAAGCCCCGGGCGGTGCTGGTGGTGTCGGCGCACTGGTATGGGCCGGGGACACGGGTGACCGCGATGTCCGCCCCGCCGACCCTGCACGACTTCGGTGGTTTTGCGCCGGAGCTCTACGAGATTCGCTATCCCGCGCCCGGTGATCCCGCACTGGCGGCGCGGGTCCGGGATCTTCTTGCGCCGGTTGCGGTGACCCTCGACCAGGCGTGGGGGCTCGACCACGGTACCTGGTCGGTGCTCCGCCACCTGTACCCGGCGGCGGAGGTTCCGGTGGTGCAGTTGAGCATCGATGCTGCGCAACCCCCCCGGTTTCACTATGAGCTCGGCCGGCGCTTGTCCCCGCTGCGGGAAGAGGGCGTGCTGCTGATCGGCAGCGGCAACCTGGTGCACAATCTCCGCGCCTACGCCTGGGACCGGCCCACCGCTCCGCCCGCGGACTGGGCGGTACGCTTCGAGCGCGAGGCGCGAAGGCTCATCGTCTCCGGCGAGCATGCGGCGCTCATCGACTACCAGCGGATCGATTCTGAGTCCAGGCGCGTGGTGCCCACGCCGGAGCATTACCTGCCGCTGCTCTATGTGATCGCGCAGCAGGGCGCCGACGATGGGGTCAGCTTTCCGGTGGAGGGGGTGGATGGCGGGTCCATCTCGATGCTGGCGGTGTGCATCGGATAAGGCCGGTGCTCCGGGATTCGGTACTTGCCAACTCGAGGGGCGAAGTGTCCCATCAGCGGTTTCTAGGTTGAATGTCTGAAAGGAGCCAACTCCGTTGTTACGTAACCCTTGGTTTTATCTCGCGGTCGTGCTGGTCGGGATGGTCTGCGGCTATCTGCTCAGGGTGCAGTTCATCGAGCCGCAGGAGATCGGCGCCATCTGCACCGGCGAGCAGCCGCCCTGGTGGTGCCAGATCCGCCACGGCATCATCCTGGGCATGGTTCTCGGTCCCTGGGGGTGGAGCGCGGTGGCGCTGGTGGGGATCAGCCTGTTTCTGCCCCGGTCTCTGGCGCCCGTCTTCCTGATGGCTGGGTGCTTTCTCGGCGGAGGGTTGCTGTTGATGTATAGCGCCAAGGTGGGAGCGCTAGCGGTGGTGACGGGGCTTCTGCGCGGGATTACGCTGGGGCAGCCAGGCCAGAAGCTCCCGGCGTATGGCACCTAGCCAGGGCAGGGCAAGCAGGACCAGCAGACCCATCCAGAGCATGGCCGGTTGGTTGTGGGGCCCGTCGTAGCAAAAGGGCGCGCACCCAAGCAGGATCAGCCCGAGCCAAGCCTCCGCGCGGCCTTGGTAATGCTTGCCGAGACCACGCCACCAAACCGTCAAGGCCAATAGCGCGGGGGCGACGAAGTACATCCAGGGAATGTCCTGGTGGCGCATGGAGGCGGCCAGGCCGAGCCCGATCACGGCGGCCGGATAGGCCCCGGCGAAGAGCAGCAGTGAGGGGGTCAGGCCGGGACCCGGCAAGTGGTTGGGCCGCCGCAGCCAGGCAAAGACCTCAAGCAAGGGCGCGGGGCGGGACGCCTCCACCGCCGAGCGGGCGGCCGCGAACAGGTAGATGAATCCCGCGCCGGCAAGCGCGATCAACCCCACCCCGGCGTAATTGCCCAGGGTACCGCCCAGGCCCAGGCTCACCTCACCCGCTTGGCGCCAGCCAAGGATCAGCAGGCTGCCGATCACCTGGCCGAGCCCCATGGCGATCGCCACCCGCCAGCCCGATGCCTGGCGCCAGGCGATCGCCGCCAGCAACAGCCCCGCGGTGATGGCAACCAGCGCCTGCCCGGGCCAGTGGGGCCATTCGCTCACTGGTCCGGTGAGCGGGAACTTGGTTTCCCGATCCACCGTCAGGATCCCCCAATAGCCACCGGCGGTGCCCTCGTTGGCCCGCTTCCAGGGCTGGTCGATGGCCTCGATCAGGTTGTAGGAGACCCCAAGGTTGGCCGCGCCCTGGATGAAGTTGCGCACGAATCGCGCCTGATCGACGATGCTGGCCTTCGCTTGCTGGCGGGCGGGTCCGGCGCTCGGCCAGCCGGTCTCCCCGATGGTGATCGGGTTGCCGGCAAAGGTCTTGAGGAAGCCTCCCAATACCTGCTCCAGCTCGGCTTGGGCGGTGCCGGAGGAGGGTGCCGGGTCGCCCCAGTAGGGCAGGATATGCACCAGGATGTGGTCCACGTGCCGGGCCATCTGTGGGTACTGGTACCAGAAGTCGTAGACGTCGGCATAGGCCACGGGAATGTCGATCTGCGCCTTCACCCCCTCGATCAGGGCGCCCAGGCGGTCGTAGGGCAGCTCCCGGCGCAGCAGCACCTCGTTACCCACCACGGCCAGCTTGACCACGTCCGGATAGGCCTTCGCCAGGCGCACCAGCTCTGCAAGCTCCGCCTGGTCTTGGGCTTTATCGCCGGAGATCCAGGCGCCCAGCATCAGGGTGAGATGGTTGGTGCGGGCCTCGCGCAGCACCGTCTCCGCCGAGCCGCGGCTCGAGTACAGGCGCAGGCACCCGGTGATGGTGCTGAGCGCCTGGAGGTCGTGGGCGATGATGGCGTCGGGTACCCGGTCGTTGGGGTCGGTGGGGCTGTGGCCGGGGGCGTAGGGGGTGTAGGACAGGCAATCGTAGCGGCCCCCGGCGACATCGGGCAGCTCGACGGGTCGGCCGAGCTGGTACCAGAAGAAGGTGTTGGCGGCGATGGCCGAGAGCAGAGCGACCAGGCGGAGTAGCATTGCGGAACCGGGGGTGGCGTGGGACTGGCGCGATTATAGAGGCGGCAAGGGATTGGGGCGATGGCGCCGGTTAGGACGCCTGGGCGCGAGCGTCCCCTGGTCTCAGGAGTGTACGCTTGAGCAGCAGCTGAGTAGTGCGCTCCGCGGGACGCCGTAAACCCGTTCCTGGGGCTCGCTGGCGGTTTCTCCAACGTCCCGGGGCTGAACGATTCGCCCCTTATTCGGGGCCGACGCTAGGGCGCCAAGCCCCTGACATTGCCCGCCGCCGGGGTTCACCCCCGGCTGAGGGCGCGCAGTGGTGGGCGCGAGAGCAAAGGGTAGACCGCCAGGGTGCCCGTCAGGCCCACCGCCACGGCGCTGCCGAGGACGCCGGCAACCCACAGCAGCGGGTTGAGCTCGAAGGCCAGGCCAAAGAGCTGGCGGGCGAGCACCTCACCGGTGGCCTCGGCGAACAGGGAGGCGAGCAGGCCAGAGAGCAACCCGAGCGCGGTGAACTCCACCGCTACCGCGACGAGCAGTCGGTTGCGCCGGGCGCCCAGTGTACGCAGGGTGCCGATGCTCGCCATGCGCTCCTCGAAGTGGGTGTGGATGCCCGCCACCATCACCAGTACCCCGGCCAGCACCGTGAACAGGAAGACGTATTCCACCGCCAGCACACCGCGGTCGACCAGGGTGCGCACCTGCCGCATGATCGCGTCCACGTCCAACAGGGTCAGATTCGGAAACTCGCGGATCAGCTTGGCGGTGACGGCGTCGCGCGAGGGCGGTAGGTAGAAGCTGGTGATCGAGGTGGCGGGTAGGCCCGCGAGCAGTCCTGGGGTTCCCACCACGAAGAAGTTTACGTTGAAGCTGTCCCACTGCACCGTCCGCAGGCTGGTGACCGGTGCGGAAATCTCGGTTCCTACGACGCTGAAGGTTAAGCGGTCGCCGAGCCGGATACCCAGGGTCTCGGCAAGGCCTTTCTCCACCGAAAAGGCCGGCGCGGGGGCCGGCCGCTCTCCCCACCACTCGCCCGCCAGGATGCGGTTGTCATTCTGCAGCAGGGTGGCCCAGCTGAGGTTAAACTCGCGAGCCGCGAGCCGCTCGGCGCGTGGGTCCGCGTAGTCCTCGGGGCGGACCTCCCGCTCATTCACCCGCAGCAGGCGGCCCCGAATCATGGGCATGATCTCGGCCCCCGCAACACCCTGCTCGGCGAGGAACTCGCGCAGCGGTTGGATCTGGTCGGGCTGGATGTTGACCAGGAATCGATTTGGGGCGTCCGCCGGAAGGCTCTGCTGCCAGGTCCGCAGCAGGTCCACCCGCACGATCGCGAGCAGCAGCAGCGCCAGGATGCCTACCCCGAAACCGAGAATCTGCAGCAGGGTGCCGCCGCGGCGGCGGGCCAGTGTCGCCAGGCCGAGTCGCGCGACCCCGGAGGTACGCGGCTGCAGCCAGGCGGCGCCGAGCACCAACAGGTAGCCCAGGAGCCCGAGCAGTCCGAGGGTGGCCGCTACCCCCAGCATCAGCGTGACGGCAAGCTCCCGGTCCCCCGCCTGCCAGTAGATCAGCCCGAGCAGGGCCGTGGAGGCGATGAGCACCGCCACCCATTCCGAGGCCGGCGGGGTACCCAGGTCTCGGCGCAGGGCCCGCAGCGGGGGCACGCGCGCCAGGTGCAGTAGCGGCGGGGCGGCGAATCCGAGCAGGGTGATCAGCCCCACCCCGAGACCTACCACCAGCGGTTTGGCGGAGGGGGGCGGCAAGCGCTCGGCAAACCAGTGACCCACCAGGGAGGCGAGGCCGAACTGGGCGAGGAAGCCGAGCAGGCAGCCGGCCAGGCCCGCGATCAGGCTGAACAGGAGCAGCCGGAGCAGGAACACCTGCAGCAGCAGCCGCCTGGGGGCCCCGAGGCAGCGCATGATGGCCACCGCGTCGGTCTGCCGCTCGACCAACCTTCGGCTGGCCAAGGCGATGGCGGCTCCGGCCACCAGCAGGGTCACCAGGGTGGCGAGGGAGAGGAAACGGGAGGCCCGATCGATGGCGGCGCCGAACTCCGGACGGGCCTCCTGGGGGTCGATCAGGCGCACCCCAGGCGACAGCCTCGGCTGCAACCAGTCGCGGTAGCGCTCGACCGCGGTCGCATCACCGGCCAGGAGCAGGCGGTAACGCACCCGACTCGCCGGGGTGATCAGGCCGGTTTCGGCCAGGGCGGCGATGGGTAGTAGCACCCGGGGGGCGAGCTGAAACAGCCCTCCGCCGCGGTCGGGCTCGTAGCTCAGCGCCTGGCCTATGGAAAACTCTGCTTCCCCCAGCCGCAGTTTGTCGCCCACCGCCGCACCGAGCAGCAGGAGCAGGCGCGGCTCCACCCACACCTCGCGGGTCTGGGGGCCAAGGGCCAGGGGCGTTTCCTCGGTGCTCGGGGAGGCGCGCACGCGCAGCTCGCCGCGCAGGGGATAGGCCTCGCTGACGGCCTTGACCTCCACCAGTTGCGGCGCCTCGGCAGTGAGCACCACGCTGGGGAACTCGAGGGTGTCGGCGCTGCGCAGGCCGAGCTCGCTGGCCTTGTGGCGCAGCTCGGCGGCGGGGGGCTGGGAGGACTCAACTACCAGATCCGCGGCAATCAGCTCGTTGCCCTGGCGGTGGAGCGCCTGGCTGACCCGGTCGGTGAAGAAGCCCACCGCGGTAACGGCGGCAACGGTGAGGGCCAGGGCCGCGGCGAGCAGTCGGGTCTCCCCGCTCCGCCAGTCCCGCCACATAAACCGAAGGCCGAGGCGCCAGCGGTTCAAAGGGCCTGCTCCAGCCGGCCCGCCTCGAGCACCAGCCGGCGGTCGCAGGAGCGGGCCAGCTCGCGATCGTGGGTCACCAGGACCAGGGCGGCGCCGCTGTCGCGGCGCAGGGTGAGCAGGAGCTCGATGATGTGCTCGCCGGTGTGCTGATCGAGGTTGCCGGTGGGCTCGTCGGCGAACAGGATGCGCGGTCCCGGGGCGAAGGCGCGGGCGATGGCGACCCGCTGTTGCTCACCGCCCGAGAGCTGATGGGGATAGTGGCGGGCACGATCGGTGAGACCCACTCGGGCGAGTGCCTCCCGTGCCCGCTTGCCGGCCCCGGGGATGTCCCCCAGCTCCAGCGGCAGCAGGACGTTCTCCAGCGCGGTCAGGGTGGGCAAGAGCTGAAAGCTCTGGAAGACGAAGCCCACGCGGCCGGCTCGGAGCGCGGCCCGCTCATCCTCGCCCAGGCGTCCCAGGGGCTTGCCGCACAGCCGGATCTCACCCCGAGTGGGGTTGTCCAGACCAGCCAGGAGTCCGAGCAGGGTGGACTTGCCAGAGCCCGAGGTGCCGAGGATGGCCACCGCTTCCCCTGCCGCGACCCTAATGTCCAGGTCGCGGAGTATGGTCAGGGTGCCACCCGGACCGGTAACATCCTTGCCCAGTCCGCTGGCTTCGGACAGGAGGTTGGGAGGGTCGTCGGTCATGAAGAGGTTTCTTTGGATGATGGGCCTGGTATCGCTGTTGGGTTCGGCGCGGGCCGAGGTGCCCGTGATCCTGGTGCTGGGCGACAGCTTGAGCGCCGCCTATGGCCTGCGGCCTGACCAGGGTTGGGTACCGCTGCTGGCGGAGCGGTTGCGGGAGCAGGCCTTCGACCACCGTGTCGTCAATGCCAGCATTTCCGGGGAGACCACCTCCGGGGGGCTTGCCCGGCTGCCGGCGCTGCTGGCCCAGCATCGACCCTCGGTGGTGGTGATCGAGCTTGGGGCCAACGATGGTCTGCGCGGGCTCCCGCTGGAGCAGCTCCGGGGCAACCTGCAACGGCTGGTCAACCTGAGCCTTGAGGCAGGGGCCCGGGTGCTGCTGGTGGGCATCAGCCTGCCGCCCAACTACGGTGCGGCCTACGTCAAGCGCTTTCAAGCAACCTTCAGCGGCGTGTCGAGCGCGACCGGGGTGCCCCTGGTGCCCATGTTCCTCACCGGCGTGGCGGAGCATCGGGCGCTGATGCAGTCGGACGGCTATCACCCCACCGCCGAGGCACAGCCGATCATGTTCAATAACCTTTGGCCCCAACTGCTGCCTCTGTTGGATGCCACAAGCCGGTAGCCGAATCGGGAATCCCGTCCGGGGATGACCCAGATCAAGGCGTTTTCGTTTCCGCA
>JAEHCY010000498.1 GCA_016880695.1 Chromatiaceae bacterium
AAGCCCACCGCGAACCCTTGGGCGGCCGTCTCGCGGTGCTGACCAGGGGCATGCCGCGCTTCCTGTGGCGCGCCACCGCCCTTGCGGGCGAGGAGATCGTCCTCGACCTCCTCTTCGATGCCACCGACATCGAGCAGGGCAACGTCTTCTGGATGGCCGTCGAGTACGACGCACTCCTCTCGCAGTTTCTGCGCCAAGCAGTCCGGGATGGGTTGGCCACACAGGTTTCAGCCCGGGTGGCGCCGATCTTCCGTTGGTTCGAGCGCTGAGACCCGCTGCTCGGCAAAGGGACGGGATCCCGAGGCCCTAGGCACCTCCGGCCAGCAGTCTGGAGAGGCGCCATCGCCTGGCAGGCCCGGTTTTCCCCAGAGCCTGTGCGCAGGGCTGTGGATAGCCCTGTGGGCGGAGGGCATAAGCCCTTGAATTCAGGGCGCTGGGTGCGGGTGTGGCTAGGACTTGCCCCTAACCCGTTCCCCCGCCGCACCGCCCCCCTGTGTGATGTATAGAAGCAGTGACCTTTCCTTGGATCGTCGCCGCGGTGGCCGCAGTGGGGTTGGCCGTTCTAGGGCTGCTCTACTGGGCCTGGGAGCCGGGGCTTTCGGTCCGCGATGGGCGCCACGACCTGGGTGCCAATGGCATCTGGCTCCAGCATGGCTGGCTCGGTGACGATACCTGGTTCGCGCGCAACGGGCGGGACCCCAAGGCCTTCCGGGACCCCGCCACAATCCGGGCGCTGACCGAGCGCCTGCGCGGCCAGGGCATCCGTTACCTTTACCCCCACCTCGCCCCGGCCAGCCCCCAGGGACCCATCGCCCCCCTCGACGACCTCCAGACGCAGCGCTTTCTCGACCAGTGCGAGGGGCTCCAGGTGCTGCCCTGGGTGGGTGGGGTCCTGGGTCGGCACGTGGTTCTCCACTCACCCGCCTGGCGTGCCGGCTTCCGCGCCTCCATCCAGGCGCTGTTGCAGCGGCATCCCCGGCTTGCCGGGATTCACATCAACATCGAGCCCCTGCCATCGGGCAATCGCCATTTCCTGGGACTGCTGGAGGAGCTGCGCCGCGAGCTGCCTCCGGGCAAGATCCTCTCGGTCGCCGCCTTTCCACCCCCCTTGGTGTGGCAGCCCGGCCCGGACAGCCACTGGGACCGGGGTTACTACCAAGAAGTCGCCGCGCGGGCGGATCAGCTGGTGGTGATGCTCTACGACAGCGCCACCCCCCTGGAGAAGGTCTACCAACGGCTGATGGCCCGTTGGAACACCGAGGTGCTGAACTGGGCGTCCGCCACGCAGGTCCTCCTCGGCGTTCCCGCCTACGCGGACGAAGGTGTTCTCTACCACAGCCCGCGCGTGGAGAATCTCCACAATGCCTTGCTCGGTATCCATCGCGGACTGGATACCTTCGCGAAGGCTATGTCTGCGTTTAGTGTTGGTCCGCCCTGTTGCGAGGGACAGCCTCGTCGCTGGGGTTAGAGTGACTGCGAAGCGTTCCAGGCAACGGCGCCATCCGAGGTAGTTAGGCAGATACTGGGTCGCGACGCCATGAAACCGCCGCATCCAGCCCTTCAGGCGGCTGTGGTAGGCATTCGCGTTGTGGATGTGGAAG
>JAEHCY010000499.1 GCA_016880695.1 Chromatiaceae bacterium
CGTCAGGGGCTGCTGCTCGCAGCGTGTTGAAGCGAGCCCCGCGCGGCCTAAGCTGAAAAGATTTATGGAGGATGCCGCCATGCCGACCCTGCTCGACGCAATACAACACCGTTATTCCTGCCGCCAGTTTGTCGCGGGACACGCCGTTTCCACCAGCGAGATGGATCTGTTGCGCGAAGCCGGCCGGCTTGCGCCTTCCGCCTTCGGTCTGGAGCCCTGGCGCTTCATTACGGTGACGGGCGATGCGGAGCGTGCAGCTATCGCGCACGCCTGTTACGACCAACCCGCCGCCGCAACCGCCGCCGCCTTGATCGTCATCGTCGCGCGGGTCGACGCGCTCGACCCCGACTCGGACTATGTGCGTGCGCAGTTCGAGGCCGAAGCGCGCGGCGAGGACACGGCATCGATTTATGAAGCGTATCGGGCGTTCTATCGCAAGGACGGCGTGGCGGCCTGGGCGCGCGGTCAGTGCCATTTCGCCGCCGCGCACATGCTGTTGCAGGCGGCGCACATGGGCCTCGGCAGTTGCCCGATCGGTGGTTTCGACGAAGCCGCCCTCACGGCCGTGCTGAATATTCCACCGGGCGAATTTACCGCGCTGGTGATTGCGTTGGGGCACTGTGCGTACACAGCACCTCAGCGGATGCGCAAGGATTTTGATTGAGATGGGTGGTCAGGCCGCACTAGTGCGGCCCTTTTGCATTGATCCTGCGGGAATCCTTCCGCAGGTCGATAAGGGAATGATCACCAGAAGTCGATCATGGTGGCGTTCGGGCACAACGTGGTGGGCGTGGTGTCGAAGGCGGGACTGCCCATGTCGTAGCCCACGACCTCCGACAGTTGCCAACGCGCGCGTCCGCTGCCGCCACTGAAGGTGCACACGCCGTCCCTGTCCGTGGTGCAGGAAGTGAGCTTGTACCGGAATACGGCATGATTCTGACGGTAATCCACGAATGTCCAGAGCGCATTGATGGTCACATCGGCGAGGGGTAGGTGCAGGTCATCATGCAGGGTGAGGGTGACCAAGTTCTTGTTCACCGCCGGGTCAGTGCGGCAGATGCTTTCGAAGTGAAAAGTGGTGGCCTGGGCCGTTGCGATGCCTGACGCAGCCAAACAGATTCCGAGCAGTGTGCCAAGCGCCTTGGAAACGTGGGTGCGGGGAGTGGTTCTGGTATGTCGCATGGTTATCTCTCTTGAGTGGATTGAAGTGTTGAAGACCTGGGTACCCGCCTTGGCGGGCTACCCAGGGTTAAACGGATCTTATGCCGGTGATCAGGCTTTCAGTTCGCTTGCACTAGGAAGGTGAAGAAGTTGCCGCTGGTGTCGTTGTAGCCGGTCAGGACCGTGCCGGCTTCGTTGATATCGGTGGCATGCACGTTCCAGGCGCTTGCCGGGGCAAATGCCTGGCCGGCATTCAGGTCGCTGGGGGTGGTCGGGTCGGCGGCCCAAAGCAAGGCCGTGTAGCCATCTGGTGCGTAGGCCCCCGGTTTGACTGCCGTTCCGGCCGCTTCACCGCGGCTGTTGATGGAAACGATGCTCAGGTTGCTGCTTCCCGGGTAGCTCAGTTCCTGGGCGGTGGTCTCGCCAAGACGATAGCGGTAAGGCCGGTTGCCCGCGCAATTGCCTGCCACCCACATCTCACCGTTATTGAACTGGCTGATTCGTGCCGGGCGGCAGTTGATGGCGGGGTCCAGGCTGGGAATGACGGTGATCGTCCCGCCTGCATCGGCAACGAAGCCCTGCTCGAGGTTGGCGCTGTTCTTGAACCAGCCCGCGATCCATCCCGCATCGTCGATATCCACCGAAACATTGCCGGCCGGCAGGGCCGGAACAGGCACGCCATTGAACTGGTAAGTGATCGCCCGATAAACGGAAGAGACGTTGGCCATGCCCACGGCCACGCCATTGTTGTTAAGGGCGAACAGCCTGCTGTTGGTGATGGTGGGGTCGCCGCCGTCCGCATAATCGACCATGCCGTTGGAAAGATACCAGGCGCCCGTGAGGTCTGCGCCCACCAATTCCCCTGCATCGTTCACGGCGACTGCCTTGGCATTGGCATTGCTGGGGAACTTGCCGGCGAGCTTGCTGACACGCTGGCCGTCGAAGATCCAGGGCGCGTTATAGCAAATGGTGCGCTTGGGCTGGGAGCTGAGCGTGACGCACTTGGCGACGTAGAAACCTGTCACCAGGCCGCTGTTGCTCATGCGCATGGCTGGGCCGGGAGAATTGATCTCCTGCACGGCAGGCGCCGCGACGGCCATGGCGCCCGTGGCAATACACGCCATGAGGCCGGCCTTGAGCGGATGATGCGTGAAATTGAATGGGGCTTTCATCGGGATCCCCTGACTGTTCAGGTTAGTCATGGTTCATGGGCCTTTGCATCAGGGTCTCCAGTCGGAAACCAGTTGCACCATGCCGCCCTTCGTCTTCCTCATTACCCGGCCTTGGCCGTTGTTGTCCGCCGCTGCGTTGACCATTTCGGCAAAGCTCGAAACCGATGAGACCTTGCCGACGGCGTAGGGGCTGCCCCAGCCGTTTGCATCATGATGAATGGTCTTCACTATGCCGTTGTAATGGTCGATATACGCGATAAAGGCCAGCTTGCCGTCGGATGAGAGGGCTGCACTGGATGTGCCGATGTCCTCGGTCTTGCGCGGAGACAGGCCAGTCAGCTGTACCGGTGCGCTCCAGATGTCACCGGAAAGGGTCGCGGTCCAGAGTTGGGCGCGCTGGACGCCGACGGTTGCATCGAACAGCGCGGCGGACACAATGGCGCTACCTTGATCATTACAGGCCAGCGAGGGGCTGATGAATGAAGTCATGCTGCTCACTGGAGGAAGAATGGATTCGGCGCCCTTCCACACCCCGGGCGCGGTTTCCAGATTGGCCTGCATACCGGCTCCCATCCAGGTAACGGTCGCCAATCCGCTGCCATCCAGGCAGATGGAGGGCCAGGTCTGATAGCCGCTATAGGGGGAGAGTTCTGGCGCCACCCGGATCGGTGCGCCAAATGCTGCGCCGCCGGTACTTTTTACGACGGTGATGGTATTGGGCGAAGTGTTCATGGCGTAAGGCGAACCTGCCCAGGCGATGGCTACCTCGCCGATATCGTTGAGCGCAAGCGCCGGCTGCATCGCATCCTCGCCATCGATCGAGACAGGGATCGGCGAAGAGAAGACGCTGCCTGTTCCGGGATTGCGGTAAGCGGCCTCGACCACATAGTGGGCGTTATCATGGATCGACCAAACGACCCACACCTCCCCCGAGGCATTGACGGCCACCTTGACGTTGCTTGGATCGGGCGAGACGCGGGTGTAGCCGCTGCCCAACACGACGGGTGCACTCCAGCCGCTGCCGCCAGCCGGCCAGACCGACGCTTCGATGGTCCTGCCGCTGGGTGTCTCGGACGCCCATGCCACCACCATGGTGCCATCCGCGCCGACGGCAGTCTTGGCGCGATCGGAAAATTTGGCCGGGTCGGAAAGCGTGATCGGTGTGCCCCAGCGACCCCGGTCCTGTACATTCACGCCAACTGTGGATCCACCGCCATTGGTGTAGAAGTATTGATCCCAGCTTGCCAGTGCCCTGCCGCTGGAATTTACGTCAATGGAATTGACTTGGGCCCCCCGGGTGGGGTCGGGGTTGCCGGTTGGTGACACTGCGACAGGCGAGGTCCAGCCAGCAGCATGCGCTGTCAGAATCGGCGCGCAGATGAGTAGACAAGCAATGATGCGTTGCGGACTGAGTTTCATGAATTTTCTGGTAAGTAAAGTTGTGTGCCTGGATTGATGGAAGGCATGCTCCGGTCAACCGATCCACCGGCCTCCTGACAGACTCCCCGTTGAGCTAGGCATTGCTTCAGGCTCGTGCCAAGCTTGACAGGACGGGGAGGTTTTCAGAAGGGCGAATGTTCAGTTGAACGTTAGGGTTTGGGCCATCACGTTGCCATTGGGCTCGATGAAACCTTGCCACTCCACCCTGTCACCAACCGCGGGGGCGGTAGCGTAGCCGCCATAGTTGATGGACGTGCAGCTGGCATAGTCGATGCGCCTGGTGCCCACCATGATGTAATTCACGCCCACTGCCGCCACCGTGCCCTTGCCCTTGCTGGGTTTTGCGCTCTTGGGCTTGGTGCAGGAGAGCTGGGATACCACCATGGAATACGTTGCACCCGCCGTGGCATTGCCACTGTCAGCCACGGTCACGCCCACGTTGAAGGTGCCCGCCGTCGTTGGCGTGCCCCAGATCGTGCCATCGGCGCTGAACGTCAGCCCCGCGGGCAATCCCGATACTGACCACGTGTAAGGCGATACTCCGCCGCTGGCGGTGAGGGTGGCACTGTAGGGTTGGCCGAGCTGCCCGTAAGGCAGCGTTCCCGAAATGGCCAGGGGGGAAGGCATGCTGCCGCCGATGTCGAGCACTTCGAACGCATTGTCGCCAATGCCGGCATCGTCAGTCACCAGCGCACCCTGCAGGATCGGCAGGCCGTCCGCATAAGCCCCGGGCGGCAGTGAGGCGCCGGTGCTGTAATCGTGCACAGATGGCACGACCCACCCGGTCACTCCGTTCGGGTACGACTGACCGGAGATGTCCGTCATGAGCAGGGTGTACTTGCTGCCTGGTGTCAGGCTTACGCCGGCGGCGGCATAGTCCACCTCCACGAAGCCCATGAACGGCTTGCTCAGTGTGAGGTTGCGGCTGTCGAGCACGGCTCCGTTGAGCCCCTCGCCCTGCAACAGCTGGACCTTGATCGTCACGCTCGGCGCGACGGCGTAGGGGTACGGCAGGAGGCCGGGATAAGTCTGGGAAAGCCAGGTTGTGAACGAGTCTTCGTCTGCGATGTAGATGCCGGCCTTGACGCTTGAGGCCAGCGCCTTGAAGGACTGGCCAATCGGTGCATGATTGAAATCGTGACCGGCCGAAGTGGTCGGGACCAATTGCAGGTCGGTGCTGCCAGCCCAGCCTGAGGCGCTGCTCAGTGCCAGCAGGATGGTGGCAAGAAATGTGCTGAATTTCACGGGGACGTCTCCATAAAGCCTTGTCAGGTTGATGAGCAGTCAACGAGAGCAGGGCAAGCGACTCATTGACGATCTTGCCGACTTTTTATCACGTGAAGATAAAATGAAGCTGAACGCGACCACGTCGAAGCCATGTCCTTGGGTAGGTGCCTTCGTGGTTTTTCCATACTGCTTGTCGCAGGCTGGACATGCGCACGAAGATCATGATCCGATTACCCTGCATTGTTGAAGGAGCTGACCATCAGAATCCTGGTCGTGGAGGATGACGCAAGTCTGGGCGAGTCGCTTCGGCGAGACCTGAGCGCGGCGGGCTTTGCCGTCGACGTCGCGCAGGACGGGGTGAAAGGTGAGTTCCTGGGGGCGACGGAGCACTATGATCTGGCGGTGCTCGATCTGGGGCTGCCGTCACTGTCCGGGCTGGACGTGTTGCGCAGCTGGCGCGAGGCAAACAATCCGCTGCCTGTACTCATTCTGACTGCGCGTGATGCCTGGCATGAGCGCATCGATGGCTTCAAGGCTGGCGCAGATGATTATCTGGGCAAGCCCTTTCACATCGAAGAACTGATTTATCGCATCAAGTCCTTACTAAAACGGGCTCATGGGCATGCGCCGGGTGTCC
>JAEHCY010000500.1 GCA_016880695.1 Chromatiaceae bacterium
GCCTGGAGCAGACCTTCGTCGAGCTGATCAGCCGGAACCCAGAGCCTTGATTCTCGCCATCGCCCAGCGGGAGCTGCGCAGCCTGTTCCTCTCCCCCCTGGCCTGGGCGGTGCTCGCCCTGCACCAGATCGTCCTCGGCTGGATCTTTCTCCGCGTGGTGGAGCACTTCATCGGGTTGGAGGCGGCCAAACGGGCCACCGGGATCACCCTCGAGCTCAGCCTGAACCTGTTCAGCTTCGCCGCGGTGCTTGGATTGTTCACCATCCCGCCGCTGGCCGCGCGGCTATTCAGCGAGGATCTGCGCAGCGGCAGCTACCGGCTCCTGCGCTCGGCACCGGTCTCGCTGGGGGCGATCCTGCTCGGCAAGTACCTCGGCCTGTGCACCCTGCTGGGTCTGGTGTCGCTGCTGCCGTTGCTGATGGGGCTCGGCCTGCTGATCGCCGCCCCCCTCGACGGCGGTCTGCTGGCGAGCGCGGGGCTCGGGCTGTTGCTGCTGAACCTCTGCTTTGCCGCGGCGGCCACCTTCGCCTCCACCCTGACCCATCAGCCGGCGGCTGCCGCCACGGCGGGCTACGGGCTCCTGCTGCTGCTCTCGGTGGTGAGCCAGACCGCCCGCCTTGGGGAGGGCGAGTACGTGGGGCTGTTCCAGTGGCTGTCGTGGAACGAGCACCTGCTGCCGTTCCTGCTGGGGCTGGTGCGCGCGAGCGACCTCTTCTACTTCCTTGGCGGCACGCTCCTGTTTCTCTGGCTGGCCCTGCGCCAGCTCGAAAACCGAGACCTGCGCTGAGGCCCCGCACCCATGACCCGATCAGCCCCCAGCCGCCTGAGCCGCAACATCCAGGATGGGATCTTCTACGGCCTGTTGCTCGCCAGCTTCCTGATGGCGGGCTGGCTGGTCGCCCGCCACGATCGGGTGTCGGACTGGACGGCAAGCCAGCGCAACACCTTGAGCGAGGCCAGCCGCGGGGTCCTCGCACAACTGCAAAGCCCGCTGCTGATAACCGTCTTCGCGCCGGATGACCGGTTGCTGCGGCAGGGCATCGAGCGCCTACTCGCGCCCTACCGGCGCGAGCGCCCGGAGATCCGTATTCGCTTTGCAGACCCTGAGCTCGACCCCGAGCAGGCGCGCGGAGCCGGCGTGCGCCGGGCCGGGGAGCTGCGGCTGGAGTACGAGGGCCGCCGCGCCACGCCCCGGGACCTGAGCGAGCCGCGCATCACCGAGGCTATCACGCGCCTGCTCCTGGCCGAGCCGCGCTGGATCACGGTGCTGGAGGGCCACGGCGAGCGCCGGGTGGAGGGCCGCGGTAGCCCGGACCTCGGGGACCTCGCCGCGCACCTGCGCGAGAGCGGCCTCTTCCTGCAGGGGATCGATCTGGCCACCCACCCGGTGATCCCCGACAACACCCACGTTTTGTTCCTGAGCACCCCCCAGATCGCCCTGTTCTCCGGGGAGGTGGAGCGCCTGCTCGACTATCTCGACCGTGGCGGCAATCTGCTCTGGCTCCTGGACCCTGCCCCCTGGAACGGCCTCGAGCCCTTGGCCGCCTACCTCGGTGTCGAGCGGCTCCCAGGCGTGGTGGTCGATGCCAACGCCAGCGAGCTCAACCTCGACGACCCCAGCATCGCGCTGGTGCCCCGCTACCCCGATCATCCGGCCACCCGCTCGCTGCAGGCCCTGAGCCTGTTCCCTGGGGCGGCCGCGCTGCGGGTGGCCGCCTCGCCCGACTGGACCGTCACACCCCTGCTGGCCACCCTGGAGCGTAGCTGGAACGAGACCGGCCCGCTGCGGGGCACCCTGACGCGGGATGGGGCCCTCGGCGAAATGGCCGGGCCGCTGGTGATCGGTCTTGGCCTAACCCGAACCCTCAAGGTGGCGGAGGAGACCCGCGAGCAACGGGTGATGATCCTGGGCGACGGGGACTTTCTCTCCAACGGCTATCTCGGCAACAGTGGCAACCGGGATCTGGCGCTCAACCTGATACGCTGGCTAACGGCGGCGGAGTGGCTACTCGATATCCCGGTGACCCCGGCAGGGGACCAGGAGCTGAACCTGAGCGCGGACCAGGTCCTATGGCTGACGCTGATGGTGCTCGGGGTGCTGCCACTGCTGTTCCTGTGCACCGGCCTCCTCATCGGCTGGTGGCGGCAGCGGGCCTGAGATGCGGCGCCGCGCCCTCATCAACCTGGTCCTCTTCGGGATGGCCGCCCTTCTGGGGCTTGGGGTCCACCTCGACCTCACCCGCAGCGCCGCACCCCGCTTGCCCCCCCTCACGGCGCTGCAGCCCGCCGCCATCGGGGAAATCCGCGTCCATGACGGCAAGGACAAGGACATCGTTCTGGTCAAGCACGACGGCCAGTGGCAAATGCGACGCCCCTACCCCGTCGCCGCCGACGAGGAGCGGGTGCAGCGGCTGCTCGCCATCGCCACAACCCTGGTGCAGCGCCGCATCCCCGCCGGCGAGGAGGATCTCGGCCGCTACGGCCTCTCGCCGTCCGGGCTACGTCTGGAGCTCGATGGCATCGGCATCGACTTCGGTACCACCGAGCCGCTGCGTTTTCGCCGTTACGTGCGTGCGGGCGGGGAGGTCTCCCTGATCGACGACGGCTTCTACCACCACCTGATTGCCGCCGCCGAAGACTTCGTTAGTCGCCGTGTGCTGCCCCCGGGGGCGCGGGCGGATGCGGCCCGCTCCCGCGCGCGGCCCCTGGAGCTCAACCAACTGCTGACCCTC
Organism: Chromatiaceae bacterium; assembly: GCA_016880695.1. Lineage (GTDB taxonomy): Bacteria > Pseudomonadota > Gammaproteobacteria > Chromatiales > Chromatiaceae > JAEHCY01. The sequence goes on from JAEHCY010000500.1 coordinate 2,733, forward strand.
ACCGCCGATGGGGTGACACGCCTGGGCGAGCCCCCCGAGGGGATCGAGCTGTCGATCTGGCTGTGGGACGCCCCCGAGGCGATCCCGCTCCTGCTCTCCTCCGACCGCCGGCAGCTCGTGCGCCCCGACCTCGGCCTGGTCTACCAGTTCCAGACACCGATCCCACTGCGGCAGCCGCCGCACCCCTCGCCCTGATCGGCAGCCAGCGAGGATGCCCGAGCTTCCCGAGGTCGAAACTATTCGCCGCGGCATCGCGCCCCATCTGCTGGGGCAGCGCATCGACCGCCTGGAGGTGCGTGAACGCCGGCTGCGCTGGCCAATTCCCCTCGGACTTGAACAGGCCCTCGCTGGGCAGAAAATCGACTCGGTCGAGCGTCGCGGCAAGTATCTCCTGATCGGATTGGAGCGCGGCACCCTGCTGCTCCATCTCGGCATGTCGGGCAGCCTGCGGGTGCTGCCCGCCGACCTGCCGGCGGAGAAGCACGATCACCTCGATCTGGTCCTGAACCAGGGGCAGATGTTGCGGCTACGGGATCCGCGGCGCTTTGGTGCCCTGTTGTGGACGACGGAGGATCCCCTCGGCCACCCGCTACTGCGCGCGCTTGGCCCGGAACCGCTGGGCGAGGATTTCGACGGCGCTACCCTCTACCGCGCCAGTCGGGGCCGGCGCTCAGCCATCAAGGCCCTCATCATGGACAGCAAGGTGGTGGTCGGTGTGGGGAACATCTACGCCAACGAAGCCC
>JAEHCY010000501.1 GCA_016880695.1 Chromatiaceae bacterium
CTCACTGACCTCCGTGGGCAGGAGCACCAAGAGCGGCATCTCCCGGTAGGCCGAGAGGCCGTCGCATTCATAGGGTCGGAGCGCCTCTTCGCGGTAGAGCACCGCCTCGGCGGGAAGCAGCTGCGCAAACTCCTGGGCGAGCCGTTCTCGCTGCGAGGCCCGGGAGGGGCTGGGTGGGCTCATTGCGGGCATCCTAAGGTTGTGGGAGGTGCGTCCATCGGTGCCTTAGCCTACCCAAAGCCGCAGGAAAATTCAGCCACGTTAACCCTCTGCCACCCTCGATCAGAAAAATGTGTCGATTAATCCGCTATTTACAGCGTTGTTCCGGGTCGGTACACTGCGCCGCTTGATTCTGTCCAAGGCTGAGATGCTTTTGGCTCGCCGCTTACGAGTCTTCGGGGTGCCCTTGTTGAGCGTAGAGAAGCAGCTTTTCTATCGGGTGCGGCCGGCGGGTCGCCTGACCGGGCGCTGGCGTGTGCCGGGCGACAAGTCCATCTCCCACCGCTCCATCATGCTCGGGGCCATCGCCGAGGGGATCACCGAGGTGTCGGGTTTCCTCGAGGGGGAGGACAGCCTGGCCACCCTGCGCGCCTTCCGTGACCTGGGTGTGGCTATCGAGGGGCCGCAGGCGGGCGAGGTGCGTATCCAGGGGGTAGGCCTGCGGGGACTCAGGGCGGCCAAAGCGGCACTGGATCTCGGCAATTCCGGCACCTCCATGCGCCTGCTTACCGGCCTTCTCGCCGGACAGGGCTTTGCCAGCACCCTGATCGGGGATGCCTCGCTCTCACGGCGGCCCATGCGCCGGGTCACCGAACCGCTGGCGCGCATGGGTGCGCGCATCGGTACCAGCGAGCAGGGTACCGCGCCCCTGTGTTTGGCGCCGGCGGAGCGCTTGGAGGGGATCGACTACGCGATGCCCGTGCCCAGCGCCCAGGTCAAGTCCTGTCTGCTGTTGGCCGGCCTTTATGCGGAAGGTCGAACCTGCGTGGAGGAACCGGCGCCCACCCGTGACCACACCGAGCGCATGCTCGAGGCCTTTGGCAAGACGGTGGAAAGAAGGGGCAACCGCGTCTGCGTGCGCGGCGGCGGTGGGCTGCGGGCCTGCCGCATCGAGATTCCGGCGGATATCTCCTCGGCGGCCTTCTTTCTGGTGGGCGCGAGCATTGCGGAGGGATCAGACCTCACCCTTGAGCACGTCGGCATCAATCCCACTCGCATCGGGGTGATCAACATCCTGCGCGCCATGGGCGCCGACATCGAGGTGCTCAATTCGCGTCAGGCCGGCGGTGAACCGGTTGGGGATCTCCGGGTGCGCTCGGCGCCGCTCCGTGGCATCCCGATCCCCGCCGATCAGGTCCCGCTGGCCATCGACGAGTTTCCCGCCCTGTTCATTGCCGCCGCCTGCGCCGAGGGCGAGACGCTGCTGCGAGGCGCAGAAGAACTGAGGGTGAAGGAAAGCGACCGCATCCAGGTCATGGCGGAGGGGCTGCAGCGACTGGGGATCGAGGCCGAGCCCCTGCCCGATGGCATCCGCATCCGCGGCGGATCGCTCGGCGCGGGCGCGGTGCAGAGTCACGGCGACCATCGCATCGCCATGGCCTTCGCCATGGGGGCCCTCGGGGCTGGGGGGGCGGTCGAGATCGCCGATTGTGCTAACGTCAATACCTCATTTCCCGGATTCGTGGGATTGGCCCGGGGGGCGGGGCTCAATATCGAGGAGCAGTGGGCGTGATCCCGGTCATCACCATCGACGGCCCTTCGGGGTCTGGCAAGGGCACCATCGCCAGCCTGCTGGCCGAGCGTCTCGGTTGGCACTTTCTCGATAGCGGTGCCCTCTATCGTGTCCTTGGGCTCGCGGCCGTGCGCCAGGGCGTGGGGCTCGATCGGGCGGCGTCGCTCGCGGAGCTGGCTCGTGCCCTGGCGGTGGAGTTTGTGGACGATCGGGTGCTGCTCGCGGGGGAAGACGTCTCCTTGGTCATCCGCAGCGAGCAGGCGGCTGCGGCGGCCTCGCAGGTGGCCGCTCTCCCGACGGTGCGGGAGGCCCTGCTCGGGTGGCAGCGCCGCTTTTCCCGTCCGCCGGGCCTGGTGGCCGATGGCCGAGACATGGGAACGGTAGTGTTTCCCGACGCCGCCCTCAAGGTGTTTCTCACCGCAAGTGCCGAGGAGCGTGCGCGCAGACGCTATAAGCAGTTGAAAGAAAAGGGCTTGGATGTTAACTTTGATAATCTCCTCGCGGAGATAGAGGAGCGCGACGAGCGCGACCGCTCCCGTGCCGTGGCCCCGCTTCGGGCGGCGGACGGTGCCCTTGAGATGGACACCACAACCCTGTCCATTGCGGAGGTGCTGGGCCGCGTCGAGGCCGCCGTCTGTAAGGCGCTTGCGCGAGCGGTCGTTTGAGATTCGGTGTCAGCCAAGGCGTTACCGCGGCTCTTGCCGTTGGACGCCTGGCCAAACCGAGAACCGGGTGGCCCGTTGCTGAGCATCGGGTCGATATTGATGTGACACTCAACCAAGACGGTACCAAGCGCTGTTTGCCGGCGCGGTGCCAGGAATCCTACAACCCATGACCGAAAGTTTCGCTGAGCTCTTCGAGGAGAGCGTCTCCAAGACCCGACTCCAGCCGGGAAGTATCGTCAGAGGCACGGTGATCGGCATCACCGCCGACGTGGTGATTGTGAACGCGGGCCTCAAGTCCGAAGGTGTCATCCCACGCAGCCAGTTCCTCAGCATCAGCGGCGTGCTCGAAGTCGCAGTCGGTGATGAGATCGAGGTGGCCCTGGACGCCGTCGAGGATGGCTTCGGGGCTACCCGTCTGTCCCGTGAGAAGGCCAAGCGTCACCAGGCATGGGGGAAGCTCGAAAAGGCCTTCGAGGCCGGCGAGACCGTCACCGGGCTGATCAGCGGCAAGGTCAAGGGCGGTTTCACGGTGGATCTCGACACCATTCGAGCCTTCCTGCCCGGCTCCCTGGTGGATGTGCGCCCCGTGCGCGACACCGCCTATCTGGAAGGCAAGGAGCAGGAGTTTAAGGTCATCAAGCTCGATCAGCGGCGCAACAACGTGGTTGTTTCTCGCCGTGCCGTGGTGGAGCAGGAGTACAGCGCCGAGCGCGATGCACTGCTCGGGAACCTCGAAGAGGGCATGGAGATCAAGGGTGCGGTGAAGAATCTCACCGACTACGGTGCCTTCGTCGATCTCGGTGGGATCGATGGGTTGCTGCACATCACCGATATGGCCTGGCGGCGGGTCAAGCACCCCTCGGAGGTGGTCAATATCGGGGACGAGATCATGGTCAAGGTGCTCAAGTTTGATCGCGAGCGCCAGCGCGTTTCCCTCGGACTCAAGCAGATGGGGGAGGACCCCTGGGTCAACATCGCTCGCCGTTATCCCGAGAACACCCGGGTGTTCGGCAAGGTCACCAACATCGCCGACTACGGCTGCTTCGTGGAGATCGAAGAAGGGGTGGAGGGTCTGGTGCACGTCTCGGAAATGGACTGGACCAACAAGAACATCCACCCGAGCAAGGTGGTCGAGGTGGGCCAAGAGGTGGAGGTCATGGTCCTTGACATCGACGAGGAACGGCGCCGCATCTCCCTCGGTATCAAGCAGTGCCAGGCCAACCCCTGGGAGGACTTCGGGGTCATCCACAAAAAGGGGGACCATGTCTCCGGCAAGATCAAGTCCATCACCGATTTCGGTATCTTCATCGGCCTCGATGGGGGCATCGACGGGCTGGTGCACCTCTCCGACATCACCTGGGATGAGTCGGGCGAGCAGTCCCTGCGCCGTTACAAGAAGGGTGACGAGGTGGAGACCGTGGTGCTCTCGGTGGACCCGGAGCGCGAGCGCATCTCCCTGGGAATTAAGCAGCTCGACAAGGACCCCTTCTCCAACTTCCTCGCTACCCATGAGAAGGGCAGCGTCGTGGCCGGCACGGTGACCGCCGTGGATGCCAAGGGGGCCAACGTGATGCTGCCCGATGGTGTGGAGGGTTACATTCGGGCCTCGGAGATCTCACGCGACCGGATCGAGGATGCCCGTACCCTGCTGCGGGAAGGGGACGCGATCGACGCCAAGTTCGTGGGCGTGGACCGCAAGAACCGCACCATCTCCCTTTCCGTCAAGGCCAAGGACGTGGAGGAAGAGGCGGCCACCATTCGCGGTTACACCCGCGATGCCCAGGCCGGGACCACCACGCTGGGCGAGCTTCTCAGGGAGCAGATGGGCGAAACCGACAACTAGTTGCGACCTTGGCTATTCGGTGCGGGGTCCCTCGATGCGGACCCCGCATGCGGAAGGAAACCAACAACAATGACAAAATCGGAGCTCATTGAGGCCCTTGCCGCCCAGCAGAGCCATCTGGTCTACAAAGATGTGGAGCTGGCGGTGAAGGAGATCCTGGAACAGATGAGTCAGGCGCTGGCCTCCGGGGAGCGCATCGAGATCCGCGGTTTCGGTAGCTTCTCGCTGCACTACCGGCCACCGCGCATCGGTCGCAATCCCAAGACCGGCGAGGCCGTGGCCCTCTCGGGCAAGCATGTGCCGCACTTCAAGCCCGGCAAGGAACTGCGCGATCGGGTCAATAGCGCCTACCAGGATACCCCCGAAGAAGCCTGAGCGGCTGCCAAGAAATCGTCGTGGGCGGTCCGGGCACGCGGTGCCTCGCAGTCAGTCCCCCATGCCCATCTGATCGATAGGCGAAGCGGCGAGCGAGGATGCAGCCAGGTGATTAGGTCGCGCGGTAGGTGCGTTCCCCGCCTCATGAGGGATTGCCGTGGCGGGCGCAGCGGTCTGCGCCGCCGGGACCGAGCCGTTGCTGCGCTCGGCACCCCGGCGCACCGCCACTGCGGTTGCGAAACGACAGGTAAACTCGCTCCCACCACCGACTTCGCTGGCGATCAGGAGCTGTCCCTGGTGCCGGGACAGCACGTGATTGACGATAGAGAGCCCCACGCCAGTTCCTCCCGACTCCCGCGAGCGGGCCGGGTCGACGCGGTAGAAGCGCTCGGTGAGCCGCGGGATGTGCTCGGGCTCGATACCGAGACCGGCGTCGCGCACGGATAAGACGGGTCCCTGGGGGCCGTTGCGCCAGATTACTTGAATCCGGGCGTCTGCCGGTGTGTGCTGGATCGCGTTACGGATGAGGTTGGCGAAGGCGCTCCTGAGCTCAGTGGCATCGCCCATCAGAAAGAGGTCTGGGTCGATATCCTGGTCGATCGGTCCTTGCCCCCCGTCCTCCGCGGTCACTTCGCTGACCACCTGAGCGAGGAGGCCGGGGACATCGACCGGCTGTACCTGCTCGGGATGCTCGCCCATCTCAAGGCGGGAGAGGGCAAGGAGGTCTTCAATAATGTCCTGCATCCGCGAAGCGTGATGGCGCATCAGGTCCACGGGCCGGCGCATGCCGGGAGGTGTCTCGCGGGAGTCGGCCAGCGTCTCGAGGAAGCCCGAGATCACCGTGAGCGGGGTGCGCAGCTCATGCGAGGCATTAGCGACGAAGTCCCGTCGGATCTGGTCAAGATGATGGATCTTGGTGACGTCCCTGGCCACCACCAGCCATTGGCGTTTCTCGCCGCCGAACGGCGTGATCCGCAGGCTGAGTCTCACCGCGCGGTTGTGCTCGGGAACCAGGTCGAAGGGCTGGGCGAAGTCTCCGCCTGCGAGATAGGCCTTAAGCAGAGGGTTGGGCAGCGCGGAGCCGAACGGCCGCGCGCGTACAACGGGCCAATGCAGACCCAGTATTCGCTCCGCTGCCGGGTTGGACCATTCCACGCAGAAGTTCTTGTCCAGGATGACCAGGCCCTCGGGAACCGAGACGGCAGCCTCGCGAAACCGCTGGGCAAACCGGAGCTGGCGCTTGCGGTGCCGCCGCGAGCGCTGTTGCTGCTCGGCGATGGCGGTCTCGATGATGCCCCAGGCGCCCCCTGGGAAAGGGGCGAGGAAGCGGGCGCGTCGGTCGATGCGCCGCGCGACCCCAACCAGATGGTAGAGGTGCCGGCCGAGGATGGCGATGAGCCCCACCGCCAGCCCCTCCGCGTAATGGCCCGAGAGCCCTCCCAGCAACCCTCCGCCGCCGAGCCCAAGCAGCAACCACAGGCCTTCGAAATAAAAGGCATCCCGCATGCCCGGCCTCGCCCCGAGGGGCCTGATCTCCGGTGGTGCGACCGCTGGCGCGTTCACTCCTCGTCCGATAGGCGATAACCCACGCCCCTGACGGTCTGCAGCAGGCGGTCGTGTCCCCCGGGCTCGAGCGCCTTGCGCAGGCGGCGGATGTGCACATCCACGGTCCGCTCCTCTACATAAACCTGGTCGCCCCATACCTGATCGAGCAACTGGGTCCGGCTGAAGGCGCGATCGGGGTGGGTTATGAGAAAGTGCAGCAGACGGTACTCGGTCGGGGCGACCTCCACCTTGGCGCCGTTGGCGGTGATGCGACGACTGGCATGGTCGATCTTCAGCCCGCCTATCTCGGCAACCGTCTCGCCGTCCTGGGGCCGGGTGCGTCGCAGTACGGCGCGAATCCGTGCCACCAGCTCGCGCGGGGAGAAGGGTTTGCTGACATAGTCGTCCGCGCCACGCTCCAGACCCTGGACCCGGTCCTGCTCCTCGCCCTTCGCGCTGAGCATGATGATTGGGAGATTGCGGGTCTTGGGGTGTTGCTTGAGCTGGTGGGCCAGCTCGAGCCCGGAACGTCCCGGTAGCATCCAGTCGAGGAGAACCAGGGCGACGTCCTCGCGGGCCAGCACCCCCCGCGCCTCTTCAGCGTGCGCGGCCTGCAGCGTGCGGAATCCGGCCCCCTCGAGGGCGAACCGAATCATCTCGCGGATATCGCCTTCGTCGTCGACAATAAGGATCGTAGTCATCGAGCACACAGCCTTTTTTGATATCAGAGCAACAGTGGATATTCTATTGAGAGCATATTACCGAAGGATTTCAGTCGGGGAGACGGGGGCCACCACACCGGGTCCTCGGCGGGCGCAATACCGTTTCTGAGCACGGCTCCATCGGCCGGCTGGCTCGCCCAACCTTGAACCCCTTGGCGGGAAGGAAAACGCGTGGATTCGATCCTGGACAGTACCCCCGAGAGCAGTGCCGAGGTCATCTACCGGGGTCGCATCGTGGACCTCTGTCGCGAGCGGGTCCGCCTTCCTAACGGCGAAGCCATGGAGCTTGAGATCGTGCGTCACCCAGGGGGCGCAGCGGTGGTCGCCATCGATGATCGCGACCGGGTGTGTCTGCTCCGGCAGTATCGCCATGTGGTCGGCGGTTGGGTGTGGGAGCTGCCGGCGGGAAAGCTCGATCCGGGGGAGGGCCCCGCGACCACGGCGGAGCGGGAACTCGAGGAGGAGGCTGGGATCGCCGCCGCGGACTGGCAATCCCTTGGGCGCCTGATCAGCTCCCCCGGCATCTTCACCGAGGTGATCCACCTGTACCTGGCGCGCGATCTGCGCGCCCTGCCACATCGCCACGAGGCCCACGAGGTCATTGCGATCCATTGGTTTCCCTGGGGCGAGGCGCTGGACATGGCATTGAGGGGCGAGATTGTGGACGGCAAGACGCTGGTGGGGCTGTTTCGCGCCGATGCGCGCCTGCGCCGCCCGCTGCCTGGGCCGCTGGCCGGGTAGAGGGTGGCCAACAGGAGATTCCGTTGAGAAGGGGAGAGCGATGCTGATAACAACCACCGATACCGTCGAAGGGCATTCCATCACCGCCTATCTCGGGGTGGTGACCGGCGAGGCGGTGATGGGTACGAACTTCATCCGCGACTTCTTCGCCGGGATTCGCGACATCGTTGGCGGGCGATCCGCCAGCTACGAAAAAGAGCTGCGCCGCGCCAAGGACATGGCGCTGCAGGCCATGAGCGAGGAGGCGGCGGCGCTGGGTGCCGATGCCGTGGTGGGGGTGGACCTCGATTACGAGAACATCGGCGGCGGGGAGAAGTCGATGCTCATGGTCAGTGCCAACGGAACGGCGGTGCGGCTGCGCTGACACCGCGGCGGATTAGAAGCCGACGCCTTTCGTGTGCCGGCGCAGCACCTTGATCTGAAACAGGGTGTTGCGTTCCTCCTCCTCCAGCGCCGAGCCGATGAAGTGGATGGTGCGGCGGTAGCGGGGAATGATGTTGTACTTGAGCGCATTGACCCGCTTCTGGGCCTTGCGTTGCTCGACCAGCAGGCGGGTCAGGGCAATCTCCGCCTCACCCAGACGGGCCAGAAGCACGCAGGCATCGGCAAGGCGGTCACGGGCGTTGTCGAAACTCGCGTCCGTGCCCAGCAACCCCACCGGCTTCAGCGGCAGGCGCGTGCTGCTCACGGAAGGGTATTCCACACCGAGGCTGCGGCGGGGCAGGATCTCCACGCGCAGTGCGGGCTCGGCGCCGAGGGCGGCCTGCTGCAGGCCCCGGCTGCCCATGCGCATCTGCGAGATGCTCAGGCAGCGATAGGCCTCCTGCAGTGCCTGGGCGGTCTGGGTGCGCAATGCCGCGAACTCCTTCAGCCGTTCGTACACCAGCCGGGTCAGGAGCTCGCGCTTGCGCTCGAGCAGGGAGTGGCCTTCCTCAAGGAAGGCCACCTGGCGCTTGAGGCGCAGCAGGGTGTTCTTGGTCGGCGGGACCTTGATTAGCGGTTGCGGCATGGGTAGCTGCGACTGCGCTCAGCTCTGGTGAATGCACCTAGATTGGCGGTTACAGGCTGCATTGCAGGCCCCTCGATACCGCCGCTGTGAGACCCCCTCAGGGCCTGGCTCCGTGCTCGCTCCCCGCCAATTGAGGCGATGGCAGGGGGGCGGCATCGGCCAGGGTCGCCCGGGAGGGGGCCTTCATGAACCCTCATGGTTTGCCCCAACACCTCGGTCAGTTGGAGGGGGTCTGGTAGAACTTGGCCAGATCGGTCTCACTCAAGCGCGTTAGCATGTCGCGGTGGAACATCGACAACAGCTCCCAGGCCAGGTTGAGAGTCTCGATGATGCTACGGTCTTCGGCCTCCCCCTGTCCGACAAAACGCTGGTCAAACTGGTCGGCGAATTTGAGGTAGAGCCGGTCGCGCTCGGAGAGCTCGTCGGCGCCGATGATGGATGCCAGGTTGCGGGTCTCCAGGGCCCGGGCGTACATCGCATAGAGCTGTGCTGCCACCCGGGGGTGGTCCTCGCGGGTGTCGTCCTTGCCGATGCCGTCCTTCATCAGGCGGGAGAGAGAGGGCGAGATGTGTACCGGGGGGTAGATGCCCTGGTTGTGCAGCTCGCGACTGAGCACGATCTGCCCCTCGGTGATGTACCCGGTGAGGTCCGGGATGGGGTGGGTGATGTCGTCCGAGGGCATGCTCACCACCGGGACCAGGGTGATGGAGCCGTGCCGCTCGTGGATGCGCCCGCAGCGCTCGTAGATCTCGGCCAGGTCGGAATAGAGGTAGCCCGGGTAACCCTTGCGCGCGGGGACGTCACCCTTGGCGGTGGCCACCTCGCGCAGGGCCTCCGCGTAGTAGGTCATGTCGGTCATCACCACCAGGACATGGCGGTCCAGGTCATAGGCGAGGTATTCCGCGGCGGTGAGTGCCGTGCGCGGCAATGCCAGGCGCTCCACCGGCGGGTCATCCGCCAGGTTGATGAACATGACCACGTTACGCAGCACCCCCGAGGCGGCGAACTCGTCCTGGAAAAACTTGGCGTCGGTGTAGGAGACGCCCATCGCCGCGAACACGATGGAGAAGCTCGACTCCTGGTCCACCAGCTTGGCCTGCCGCACGATCTGGGCCGCGAGCCGATTGTGGGGCAGACCCGAGCCGGAAAAGATTGGCAGCTTCTGGCCGCGGACCAGGGAGTTCAGCCCGTCGATGGTGGAGATGCCGGTCTGAATGAATTCTCGCGGATAGGTGCGAGCCGCCGGGTTGATGGCGGAGCCAACCACGGGGCGACGGGTGTTGGAGAGGATGGGGGGACGGTTATCGCGGGGCGCGCCCAGCCCGTTGAATACCCGCCCGAGGATCTCGGGGGAAAGGGCGATCTCCAGGGGCTCGTCGAGAAAGCGCACCCAGACGCTTTCGAGGTCCAGATCGTCGGTGCCCTCGAAGACCAGCACCAGAACCTCGCGGTCGGCCGCGCGGATTACCTGGCCATTGCGGCGCTCGCCGATGGAGTCTCGGATCTCGACCCGGTCGCCGAAGGCCACACCCGGTGCATCGCGCACCACCAACAGCCCGCCCTGCGCGGCGGCGGCGGTCCGGTACTGCTTGGTGCTCATGGCGCATGCTCCCCTTGTTTGGCGTACTCCATGCGGATCTCCTCGAACTCCTGGAGTACCTCCTCGTTGAAGGCCCGCAGGTTCTCCACCTCCTCGCTGCGATAGCGCGATTTGCAGCGCCGCGCCTTGGCAAGCAGCGGCAGGTTCTGCAGCTCCCCCACCGGGACCCCCAGCTCCACCAGCTCAGCGCCCCGGTCGTAGATGGTGAGCATCAGGTCCAGGAGCACGAACTGCTTCTCGGGGGAGCAGAAGGTGTCCACAGGGTCAAGGGCGCTCTGTTGCAGCACACCCTCCTTGATGAGTGCCGCGCCTTCGAGGGTCCAACGTTGGGTGTCGGAGAGGGCCTCGGGCCCCACCAGATTGACGATGCGTGAGAGCTCCGCGTCCCGGGCCAGCAATGCCAGGGCTTCGGCGCGGCGCTTTTCCCAGTTCGGGTCCACCTCCTCGGCCCACCACTTGGCGGCGGTTCCCACGTGCTGGGAGAAACTCCCCACCCAGTCGATGGCTGGGTAGTGGCGGGCGTCCGCCAAGTCCTTGGACAGGGCCCAGAAGGTTTCGATGATGTCCTTGGTGTGGCTGGTCACGGGCTCGGAGAAGTCGCCCCCGGGCGGGGAGACAGCGCCGATCAGGGTCACCGACCCGCTGCCGGCGTCGAAGGTTTCCACCCGACCGGCGCGCTCGTAGACAGCGGCCAGGCGGGAGGCGAGGTAAGCCGGGTAGCCTTCCTCCACCGGCATCTGGCCAAGACGGCCCGACACCTCGCGCAGGGCCTCGGCCCAGCGGCTGGTGGAGTCGGCCAGCATCACCACGTCGTAGCCCATATCGCGGTAGTACTCGGCGATGCTGAGCCCTACGTACACCGAGGCCTCGCGGGCCACCACCGGCATGTTGGAGGTGTTGGCCACCAGCAGCGTTCGCTCCATCAGCTTGCGCCCGGTGTTGGGGTCCACCAGTTTGGGGAAGGTTTCCAGCACGTCCACCAGTTCGTTGCCGCGCTCGCCGCACCCCACGTAAATCACGATCTCCGCGTTCGACCAGCGTGCGATCTGTTGCTGTACCACGGTTTTGCCCGCGCCGAAGGGACCCGGCACGGCACCCTTGCCCCCTTTGAGCTGGGGGAAGAAGGTGTCGAGTACCCGCTGGCCGGTGATCAGGGGCGCGATGCCGTCGTCGCGTCGCCGATAGGGGCGGGGCTTGCGCACCGGCCAGCGGTGCGACATTCGCAGTTTGTGGGTCTCCCCGTCGGCGGTTCCCACATGGGCGATGGTCTCGGCCAGCGTGTAGGTCCCGCCCGGCGCAATTTCCTCCAGCGTCCCTGAGATACCCGGCGGCACCAGGATGCGGTGTACCACCGAGGCGGTCTCCTGCACGCTACCGAGAACGGTTCCGGGACCCACCGCGGCACCGGGTCCGAGCTTCTCATTGGGCTCGAACTCCCAGGTTCGAGTCCCATCGAGGGCGGGGATGCTAAGCCCGCGGGGGATGTAGTCACCCGCCTGCAGGGCGATCTTCTCCAGCGGCCGCTGAATCCCGTCGAAGATCTGGCCCATCAGGCCGGGGCCCAGCTCCACCGACAGGGGCCAGCCAAGCCCCACTGCCGGCTCGCCGGGGCGCACTCCTTCGGTCGACTCGTAGGCCTGGACGATGGCCCGATCGCCTTCCAGCGCGATGGCCTCGCCGAACAGCCCGAGCTCGCCGATGCGCACCTGCTCCCCGCTGCGTATGCCGGGCAGTTGGACGGTGACGATGGGGCCGTTGATGTCGCGGATGATGCCGGTCTTACTGCTTGGGTTCATGGTTTCATCCGGTGAAGATGTTGCCGCTATCGAACGAGGTCGGCAGCAACCGCTCCAGGATCGTCTGATTGATGCGGTTAAGCAGTCGCCCGCGCCGGCCCTCGAAGGTGTGGTCGACGCGAATGCGGTTGCCACGGTTGCGCACCAGGACGCCGCCCAAGGTTGCGATGGGCTCCGACGAGAGCTCGATGCGTTTGGCCGGAGCGGCCTCCCGACTGAATTCGTCCCACTGCGGGGCCAAGCGCCGAAGATCCTGGGTGTTCACCTCGGCGACGAGATCGTCGGATTCGATGACCTCTGCGGCTCGGGCGAGATAGGCCTTGAGGGTGCTCAGATAGGCCGACTCGTCCCGGACGAAGGCCTTCATGCGTTCGGCCAGGCGGTGCTCCACCCCCCGAAGCAGGTTCCAGCGAACCTGGTCGAGCTGACTCTGGAGCTTGAGCTCATTGGCCTGGACCTGCTGGCGGTAGGTGCGCTCGGCCAATGCCCGCGCGATGGCCTCCTCGCGCTGGTCGCGCAGCCGCAGCCGCTCGGCCGCCTCGCGTAGGATTCGATCGCGACTGCGCTCGCCGCGCTCGCGGTACTCTTTGGCCAGGCGTTCGGCCCGGGCGAGGATCGCGGCCTCGAGTTCTTGTACCTGGTTCACGACGGCTCTCAGGTGAGTAGGTTAGTTCCGAACAAGGACTGCAGCTTTCCCATGATCTCGCTGGAGAGGCTGCCGGGGTCCGCGAGGGGCGGCACGGCGGTGACCACGATGCGGCCACCCTCCCGGAGCACCTGCTTTAGGGCAGGGACGTCCGACTGCATGATGCGTTGGTCGACGATGAGGAAGGCATTATGGCGGTCGGCGGTGAGTTCGCGGAGCATCCGCTCGATCTCCGCTGGGCTGGGGTTAGGCAGCACCTCGAATCCGATCAACCGGAAGCCATCGCCCAAGCTGTCGTCGCCCATGAAGATCATGCGCGTAGCACGCTCAAAGGGGCCGGGCTCACTCAACGGGGCGCGTCCGTTCTAGATCCGATTCAACAGCAGGATACTGACCACCAGCCCGTAGATGGCGATACCCTCGGCGAGTCCGAGAAAGATCAGGCTGCGGCCCAGCGCCTCGGGTCGTTCCATGACAGCGGCCAGGGAGGCGGCACCGATGGGTCCCACGGCGATGCCGGCGCCGATGGTGCTCAGTCCTGTGGGCAAGCCCACGCCAATGATGGCCAGTCCCATACCGGTGGAGATCTCGCGGGCGCCCTGGGCCGCCGCTGCCACCATCGCCGGGTCGGCGGCCAGAACATCCCGAATGCCGAGCGCCAGCAGGGCCACCTGGGCCCCGACGAACACCAGGAGCTCGGTTCCCAGCACCGGCCGGTACCAGGGGCGTATCCGGAGTGCGAACTGGGGCCGGATCTCCAGCAGCACACCACCCGCGATCAGGACGAAGATTGCGACGGTCATCAGACCCACTAACCAGTACATGGAGGACTCCTCAACTCACGGTCGGTAACAAGATTCGGTGTGGCATGCCGCAGAGGTCTCGGTCCGTCAGGGGGCCGGTGCCCGCAGCCGCAGTGGGGCGAAGGTATGTCCGTCGCCGTAGAAGTAACGCGAAAACCCCTCGTAGTACTCCAAACGCATCACCTGGATCATCACGATGCCCCCCTCCAGCACCAGGATAAACAGGTTGCCCAGGACCACCGTGACCCAATGTCCCAGGGTGCCCATCATGTCCGCCAGGGTGAAGATGGCGATCGAGAGCGCCACATGGTTCAAGCCAAATGCGGCCACGCGCAGAAACGAGAGGGTGTTGGAGAGGTAGACAATGAAGGTCTCCATCGTCTCGATCACCACCACCAGGATCTTCTCGCCGAGGGGGGCGCTCAGCTCGCGCCAGCGGTAGCCTGCCAGCGCGAGCAGGGAGAGCAGGACCAGGCTGGTGGCGATCCAACCAAACCGCCCGCTTTGGTAAACCTGCAGCCCCCCCCCGATGAGGGCCAGATAGAACAACAGGTTGACGAGCCCGTGATGCTCGAAGATGGCCCCGAGGTAATGGCCCATCACCGCCCGATTGTAGATCGTCAGCAGGCAGGCCACGACGATGAACACGACACCCCAGCCCAGCGCGATGCGCAGCATGTAGATCGGATCGGACAGCGGCGCGATCCACAGCGGCGTAATCACCTGCTCATAGCCAAAGATGCTGCCGAACAGCAAGCCGAAGATCATCGAGGAGAGCCCGGCGAGGACCCCGAAGAGCGCGAACTGCTTGAGCCTGCGGCGCCCCATCCAGGCTGCGAGCGCAATCACCGCTCCCTGTCCCACATCGCCGAACATCATGCCGAACATCAGGATGAAGGTCACGGCAAACAGCACCGTGGGGTCGATCTC
>JAEHCY010000502.1 GCA_016880695.1 Chromatiaceae bacterium
CGGGGTGGCCTCAAGGTTATAGAGATGTCCAGTCGCCTCCTGGAACTCAATCATCCGATTGCGGATATGGTCCAGCAGGCGGCTCGCGAACCCGTAGCCCCAGGGGGTGGTGATGTCCTCGGCGTCGGCCGAGAAGTTGCAGATCATCTCGTTGATGCCGTTCACCCCGATGGTGGAGAAGTGGTTGCGCAGGGTGCCCAGATAGCGCTTGGTGTAGGGGAAGAGACCCTCGTCGATGTGGCGCTGGATCACCTTACGCTTGATCTCCAGACTGTTGCGGGCCAGATCCAGAAGCTGATCGAGGCGGCGGTAGAGTCCCGCCTCGTCGCCATGGAACCGATAACCGAGCCGGGCGCAGTTGAGGGTGACCACCCCCACCGATCCGGTCTGCTCCGCGGAGCCAAACAGGCCGTTGCCACGCTTGAGCAGCTCGCGCAGGTCGAGCTGCAACCGACAGCACATCGAGCGGACCATGTTCGGCGTGAGCTCGGAATTGAGAAAGTTCTGGAAATAGGGCAGTCCGTACTTGGCCGTCATGGCAAACAGCCGATCGGCGTTTTCGGAGTCCCAAACGAAATCAGGCGTAATGTTGTAGGTGGGGATGGGAAAGGTGAACACCCTTCCTTTGGCATCGCCCGCGGTCATCACCTCGATGTAGGCGCGGTTGATCAGGTCCATCTCGGCCTGCAGCTCGCCGTAGGTAAACGGCATTTCCTCACCCCCGATCACCGGCACCTGCTCGCGCAGGTCCTCGGGGCAGACCCAGTCGAAGGTGAGATTGGTGAAGGGCGTCTGGGTCCCCCAGCGGGAAGGGACGTTGAGGTTGTAGATCAACTCCTGAATGTACTGACGCACCTGCCCGTAGCTGAGACCATCCTTGCGCACGAAGGGCGCCATGTAGGTGTCGAACGAGCTGAAGGCCTGGGCACCGGCCCACTCATTCTGCAGCGTACCGAGGAAGTTCACGATCTGCCCCACCGCGGATGACATGTGCCGCGGCGGACCAGCCTCGACCTTGCCGGGAACGCCGTTGAGACCCTCGTTGAGCAGGGTACGCAGGGACCAGCCCGCGCAATATCCCGCGAGCATATCCAGATCGTGGACGTGGACATCGGCCTCCCGGTGGGCTTGGCCGATCTCCGGGGGATAGACATGGCTCAGCCAGTAGTTGGCGATCATCTTCCCAGAGGTGTTCAGGATCAGCCCCCCGAGCGAGTAACCCTGATTGGCGTTCGCCGCCACCCGCCAGTCACTGCGCTCGAGATACTCGTCGATGGACGCACCCACGTCCACCAGAGTGCGGTGATCCTCGCGCAGCTTCTTGTGCTGCTCCCGGTAGACGATGTAGGCGCGGGCGGTCCCGAAGTGGTTGGCGCTGATCAGGGTCTGCTCGACCACGTCCTGGATGGCCTCGATGTCGGGCAACCGGCCGAACCCAAACCGGTGACTCAGCACCTTGACCACCTGAGCGGTGAGCAGGTGCGCCTCGAGCTCGCCAAACTCCGCGGTGGCCTGACCAGCGCGCCGGATGGCGGATTCGATCTTGCTCGCGTCGAAAGC
>JAEHCY010000008.1 GCA_016880695.1 Chromatiaceae bacterium
GGCGCTTCGGGATCGGCGTCGGCCAGGATAATCGCGACGCCGCCCGGCAGGCGGACATTCTGGTGCTCTGCGTCAAGCCCCAGGTCGCCCGCGGGATATGTGAGGAGCTTGCCGCCACGGTGCAGGAGCGGCGCCCGCTGGTGATCTCCATCATGGCCGGCATCCGCCTGGACCTGCTCCAGCGCTGGCTCGGTGCCGGCCTGGCGCTGGTGCGCAGCATGCCCAACACCCCCGCCATGCTGCAGGCGGGCGCCACTGCCCTCTACGCCGGCACCGCGGTGACCCCTGCCCAGCGCAATCAGGCCGAATCGATCCTGCGGGCGGTGGGATTGACCTGCTGGGTAGCGGAGGAGGGGGCGATGGATACCGTCACCGCCCTCTCGGGCAGCGGGCCTGCCTACTTCTTCCTGGTCATGGAGAGCCTGGAGCAGGCCGCCATCGAGCTCGGGCTTGCGGCTGAGACCGCACGGCTGCTCACCCTGCAGACGGCGCTTGGTGCGGCGCGCATGGCGGTCGAGAGCAGCGAGCCCCCCCGGGGCCTGCGCCAGCGCGTCACCTCCCCGGGAGGCACCACCGAACGGGCCGTGGCCACCCTGGAAGCCGGGGGCCTGCGGGAGCTGTTCGCCCGCGCCCTGCACAACGCCCACAACCGCTCCGTTGAGCTCTCAAGCCTCCTGTCTGACAACGATGGATAGGTCCTACCTCGCCAATCCCGCCGTGTTCCTGATCCAGACCCTGTTGGGTCTGTATGCGCTGGTGGTGATGCTGCGCTTCCTGCTGCAACTGCTGCGCGTGGATTTCTACAACCCGCTGTCGCAGTTCGTGGTCAAGCTCACCAGCCCGGTGCTGCGCCCCCTGCGCCGGGTCATTCCCGGCTACCAAGGCATCGACTTCTCCTCGCTGGTGCTGGCCTGGATGGTGAAGTCGCTGGAGGTGTTTCTGGTGGTGTGGCTGCTGCGCGGCTCGCCCCCGTTGTTGGGGGCTTTGATCTGGTCGCTGCCTGAGCTCTGCGCCGTTACCCTCAACATCTTTTTGTTCGCTGTGCTGATCCAGGTGATCCTGAGCTGGATCAACCCCGACCCCTTCAATCCGGCCCTGGGGGTACTCAGGCGGCTCACCGATCCGCTACTGCGCCCGGCGCAGCGGCTACTGCCACCCATCGGCGGGCTGGACCTGTCGCCGATGCTGGTGGTAATCGGACTGGTCCTGCTGGAGATGCTGCTCCTGCCGCCGCTCAAGCTGCTGACGGGCAGCCCGTTGTGATCTGGCCGGCTGAGGCGCGGGTCCACCCACTGATGAGCCCCTATCGCTGGCACGGCACCACATTGGAGCTTCGCCTGCGGGTGGTCCCGCGTTCGGCCAAGACCGAGTTCGCCGGTACCCTGGAGGACTGCTATCGGGTTCGCCTCGTCGCCCCCCCGGTGGAGGGCAGGGCCAACGCCTGCCTGGCCGAGTTCCTGGCCAAGGCCTTCGGCGTACCGCGATCGGCGGTCGAAATCCTTGCCGGCGAGCACTCCCGAACCAAGCGGGTGCTGATCCGCAAACCCAGCCGCGCGCCCCTGCCCGAGCTCGGGAGCACCCCGCCTGTACCTACCGGACCCCTCCGAGCGCGGACCGCAATCGGTTGACCCTGCGGAATTGCGGTTAGCGTGGACAGGGGCATTGGTGCATCATTGGCTTCCATGGAGCCGAAGCCCGCCGGAGACATGACCCCGACCCCCTCCCTCGCCGAGGCCACCAGCGCCGTCCTGCGCCAAGACTTCGAACAGTATGGCGCATGGAAGGGCCAGATACTCGAAGCGCTCGGGTCCCTGGGGAATTGGCTCCGCCGAGAAGGCACCTTGAGCGCCGATGCCCGGGACCGTCTCGGGCACAGCCTCGGTCTGGTGCGCGACGACCGCCTCACCATCGCCTTCGTCGGGGAGTTCTCCCGCGGAAAGACCGAGCTGATCAACGCCATCTTCTTCGCCGGCCTCGGCCGACGCCTGCTGCCTTCCACCGCCGGGCGCACGACCATGTGCCCCACCGAGATCCTCTGGGATGGCGCCGACGGCGAACCCTATCTGCGCCTGCTGCCCATCGAAACGCGGGCCAAGAAGACGCCGATCCATCAGCTCAAGGGGGAACCCCGCAACTGGGTGCGATTTCGCCTGGACCCCGCCGCGCCCCTGGAGGTGCAGACCGCCCTCAAGCGGCTCACCGAGACCAAGCGCCTGCCCTTGGCCGAGGCGCAGTCCCTGGGCTTCTCCGCAGAGGATGCGGCGAATGCTGACGCCCCCGGGGAGGTGGGCGTCGAGGTGCCCTGCTGGCGCCACGCCCTGATCAGCTTCCCCCATCCACTGCTGCAACAGGGTCTGGTGGTGCTGGATACCCCGGGCCTCAACGCGCTGGGCAGCGAACCCGAGCTGACCCTGAGCACCCTGCCCTCGGCCCAGGCGATTCTGTTCGTCCTGGCCGCCGATACCGGGGTCACCCGCAGTGATCTGGAAATCTGGGAGCGCCACGTCCAGCGCGCAAAGCAACGGACCCAGGCACTGACGGTGGTGCTGAACAAGATCGATGTGCTCTGGGACGATCTCCTGGACGAGGATGAAATCGCCTCGGAGATCGCCAAGCAGCGAGCCTCGACCGCCAGGACGCTGCAGCTCGACCCCAAGCACGTCTTCGCCGTGTCGGCGCAAAAGGCCCTGCTGGCCCGGGTGCGAGGGGATCCGGCGCTGCTCGCGCGCAGCAGCCTCGAGGCGCTCGAGGAGCACCTCTCCTCGGGCCTCATGCACAACAAGACCGCCCTGATTCTCGATCACCTGGAGATCCGCCTGGGCAACCTGGTGGAAACCCATCGCGAGCGTCTCAGCAGTCGCATCCAGGGGCTCGGGACCCAGACGGCGGAGCTCAGCGGGCTCGGCGAGAAGAGCAAGGGCGTCATCGGCGAGCTGATCCGCCGCACCCGCGATGAGCAGCGCCAGCACCTCAGAAGCCTGCGCCAGTTCGAGAGCAGCCACGAGCGACTGCACACCGAGGCGCGGCTCTCGAGCCGGATCCTCGGCCTGCAGGGCCTCGACGACCTCATCCGTGCCACCCAGCAGGAGATGCTGCGCAAGGCCACCACACGCGGGCTCTCGGTGGCCATGAAGCATCTGTTCGACGAGATGCGCCGGGTGATGCATACGCTCACGGTGGAGTGCGAGCGCCTGCGCCGGCTGAGCGTCTTCGTCTACGAATACTTCGAGAAGCACTACGGTTTCACCCCGGTGCCGCCGAAGGGGCTCGGGGCGCTCGGGTTCCGGGCCGAGCTCGAGGCGCTCTACGAGGAGGCCGAGGCCTACCGCAAGAGCTCGCGGATGATGCTCGCGGAGCAGCGCTTCGTGGTCCGGCGCTTCTTTGAGGTGCTGGTGGCACGGGTGAGACGGATCTTCGAGCGCTTCGCCGCGGACTACAGGGACTGGCTGGATCAGGCCCTGGAGCCGCTGCACCTGCAGATCGAGGAGCGCAAGGCGTTGATGGAGCAGCGGCTGGCGAATCTGAGCTCGATCAGCCGCTCGAAGAGCGCGCTCGATGGTCGCCTGCATGAGCTCCGCCACGAGCAGGAGGTGCTCGCGCGGCGCCTTGCCGAGCTGCACGAGATCGATGCCCGCCGGCGCCTGCCCCTCGGAGCGAGCACCGCGCGGCCACAGTCGCACCCCTTGCTTCCGACCCGAGTTGACCCCAAGGGATGAGAGCGATTACAAACGCGGGCTTCATGGAGCCC
>JAEHCY010000503.1 GCA_016880695.1 Chromatiaceae bacterium
GCGGTAGCGATCACCGCATCCCCGAAGAGTTCCTGCCAGTCGGTGAAGCTCTTGTTGGAGGTGATGATCGTGGAGCTGCGCTCGTAGCGGTGCGAGACGAACTGGAAGAACAGGTAGGCCTCGCGGCTGTCGATGGGCAGATACCCGACCTCGTCGACCACCACCAGCGGCGAGGTCAGATAGGCCTTGTGGTTGGACTGACTCTCGCGCAGCTTGCGGATCAGGGTGTCCATCGTGGTGAAGTAGACCTTGAAGCCGTGCGCGCAGGCCTTGATGGCGAGCGAAATCGCCAGATGCGTCTTACCCACACCGGGAGGCCCCAGGAAGATGACGTTCTCCTTCTTGGCGATGAAGTCCATGTCGAAGAGCGCCATGATCTCTTTCTTGTTCAGCTGGGGATGGAAGCCGAAGTCGTACTCGTCGATGCTCTTGGCGGTGGGAAGACCGGCGGTCTTCATGGCGGTCTGGAAGCGGCGCCTCTCTTTGACGGCGACCTCCTCCTCCAGCAACTGATCCAGGAACGACAGGTACGAGCGCTTGTCGGTCTCGGCCTGCTGGGCGATGTCCTCCAAGATCTCGGAGGCGCGGTTGAGGTTCAGGCGGCTGAGGTTGTCGCGCAGGCGGTCGGTGATCAGCTGTTCCATCGCCCACCTCCCTGCGCCAGGCGCTCATAGTCGGCCAGCGGCCGGTACATGACCTGCGGGAAGAGCGAGCCGATGGTCAACCCCCGCGTCGCCCTGCCTTTGAAGCGGCCGTATTTGTTGTGCTGCTGCTCGCGGTCGGCCTTCAGCGCCTCGTAGAACATGGGATTGCCGACGAGTTGGTGCTTGCCCTCGGCCTGGGCATAGGTGACCAGCAGCCGGTCGTCGTCGAAGAAGCGGATGGTCCCGCTCTTGATCTTCAGCAGCACCCGCTTGCCGACCACCGAGTGCGGCAGGAGATATCGATTGGCATCGTAGGACACCTGGCAGTCCTTGTAGACCTTGCGGAAGAGCTTCAGCGAGGTGTCGTAGTCGGCGGCGGGCAGCGGGCCCAGCACGGGCTTCTCCTGCTGCCAGCGATCGATCACCGGTTGCCGGTGGGTGCCGTGGACGCGACGGTTGGCGGTGGTGTCCAGCCACTGGCGAAGATCCCGATTGGCGGTGTCAAAATCGCTGAACTGGTAGCCCCGCCAGAAGCTCTCGCGGATGTAGTCCACCGGCCGCTCGACCTTGCCCTTGACCCAGGCGGCATATGGCGGGCAGGCCTTGGGGGCGAAGCCGTAGTGGCGGGCGAAGTGCAGCAGCTCGGTATTGAAGTGCACCTTGCCGACCAGGTGCCGGATGACCACGTGCTTCATGTTGTCGTAGAGCAGCTCGGAGGCGACCCCTCCGAGGTAACGGAACGCGCGGATGTGGCCGTCCAGGAAGCTCTCCAGCGTGCAGCGGCTGACGAGCTCGGCGTAAATGGCCCGGCAATAGCCGAGGACCAGGACGAACAGGTAGACCGTGCGCAGTGCGCCGCCGGGTTCGCTGATCTGGAAGTCGGCCCAGTCGACCTGGGCTTGCACTCCGGGCATGGTCTCGAAGCGGATGTACGCCAGCCGGGCCTGCTGCTGTTTGATCGGCCGAACGAAGCGCTTCACCGTCTCGTAGCTGCCGGTGTAGCCGAGCGACTTTAAGCGCTCCCAGATCCAGCTGGCGCGGTAGTTGTCCTGACTGAGCCAGTCGTGGATCATCCGGGCAAACGAGGCGAGGATGGAGACTCTGCGTTCGGTGCGACGATACTCGGGGAAGCGTCTGTGCGGCGGCCCCGGTTTTCTTGGACACGGATTTGAGGTAATTGACCGTGACCAAGGAGATCGATTCGATGAGAGAAGATTCCAAGAAGTCTGAGGCGATTCTCCCGGCCGGAGGTCTGGGTCCGGGACAGCGTTGGAGCGCAACCCGCAAGCGGGAAGTTGTGTTGCGGCTGCTTCGAGGCGAGCCGATCGAGGCCTTGTCTCGTGAGTTGGGAGTCGAGATATACCGGCTGGAGAAGTGGCGCGAGAAGGCGCTTTCCGGGATCGACAGTGCTCTCAAGGAACGGGAGAACGATCTGGTCCAGGCGGAGCTGAGTGCGGCGATGCGACGCATCGGCGAGCTGACGATGCAAAACGAGCTGCTGTGGCAGCGTGTGAGGAAGCCCGGCCCTTTGGCCAAGCGGAGATCGTCCAAATGAGCCAGACGGTCTCCGCATCCACCGGGGCCGCCTACGGAGTGGAGCGGGTGTGCCTCGTGTGGGAGCAGGCTCGCTCGACCTTCTACGACCGTCGTGAGAGAGCCCACAGCCGCTCTGAAGGGCTTACGCCTGGCAGGCGCGGTCCCAAGCCGCTGGTGCCGGATGCCGAGCTTCTGGATCTCATTCGGCGCGATCTGGCCGCCTCGCCCTTTATCGGCGAAGGTCATCGCAAGGTGTGGGGGCGCTTGCGCTTCGGGCAAGGGATACGAGTCTCCCGCAAACGAGTGCTGCGGCTGATGCGGGAGAGCCATCTGCTGTCGCCTTACCGTGGAAGACAGGGGCAGTCCGATCCGCACGACGGGACGATCGTTACCGAGGCTCCCAACCTGATGTGGGGCACCGACGGTACGAAGGTGTTCACCCTTGAGGACGGATGGGTGTGGGTCTTTGTGGCTGTCGAGCATTGGAATGCGGAGTGCGTGGGTTTGCACGTGACCAAGCATGGGGACCGGTATGCGGCCTTGCAACCGATCAGCCAGGGCGTGCAGGCCCAGTACGGGTCCGTGGCCGCCGATGTGGCCCGTGGCCTGCGGCTGCGGATGGATCACGGCACTCAGTATCTTACCGATCACTTCATCAATCAGGTGCGGTTCTGGGGCATCAAGCCCAGCTTCGCCTTTGTGGAACAACCGCAGACCAATGGGGTGGCCGAACGGTTCAATCGGACGCTCAAAGAGCAGGCCATCTACGGCAGGATCTTTCGCAACATTGACGACGTGCGCCGTGCCGTCGGCAAGTTCGTTGAGGATTACAATGCTCAATGGCGAGTTGAGAAGAACGGGTTCCTCAGCCCTCGACAGGCTCGGCAGGCTTGGTTCGAGGCCCTTTCACAGCGTGCCGCGTGATCAACAAACTTGTGTCCGGAGAACCGGGCGCGCTACAATGGGTATTACAGGATTAGGAATGGTTCTGGGCCGCTTACTGCAATGCCATCGTGTCGGGGTTGTCCGCCGTTTATGGATATCGGGCGCTGGTGCGCTCGTGCTATTTATCATCATTCGTCTGTTCGGCGGCTTCGGCAATTTCCACAGTACAGAGCCGGGATGGATCGGTTTTTTCAACCTGACCAAATATCCGCCCGACCTGAGCTTTCTGTTAATGACAACTGGGATTGACCTGCTGCTTTTGCAGTCATGGACCTTCCATTCCTGCACACAA
>JAEHCY010000504.1 GCA_016880695.1 Chromatiaceae bacterium
AGTCCGGTATCGCCCAGGCGGCGGAGCGTAGCGGGGGCTCGGCCCCGGCCCAGCGGTCGAGCCCCGCTGCGGCGGCGTCCAGCGCGCCGGCACCCATTTCCGCTTCAGCCCAGCGGTCGAGCCCCGCCCCGGCAGCGCCCAGCGCGCCGGCGCCCAGTCCCGCTTCGGCCCAGGCTCCAGCATCCGCCGTCACCACGCTGCCGGCCGCGGGGGCGGTGTCCGCTTCGCCCTCCAGTGAGGGACAACGCAGTGGCCCGACCGGTGGCTTGGTCGCCGTGCGCGTAGCGGGTGTGCAACGGCTGGAGGATTATCTGCGCACACGGCAGTTTCTCTCGGGGCTAGCGGGTATTCGCCAGGTCAATGTGCTCGGTGTTGCGGGGGATTCGGTGGTATTCGGGGTGGGACCCGGCGCGCCGGATGCCGTTTCCCGCGCCATCAGCGGCGGCAACCTGCTCAGCGCCGATACCAGTGCCTCGGCCGCCCCGGGAGGTTCCCCGGGCATGCTGCGCTACCGGCTGGGTCCGTGAAGCTCGGCCTCAGCGACCTGCCGAATGCCATCAGCATCGGCCGGGTACTGCTCACCCTACCCGTGGTGTTTCTCCTCCTCGAGAGGCGCTTTTCGCTAGCGCTTCTATTGTTCGCCGTGGCGGGTGTCTCGGACGCACTCGACGGCTATTTGGCCAAGCGCTTCGGTTGGCGCAGTAGCCTCGGTGGCATCCTCGATCCCCTCGCCGACAAGGCCCTCTTGATGAGTGCCTATGTGGTGCTCGGGGCGGTCGGAATCATTCCTGTGTGGCTGGTGGTTGCGGTGGTGTTTCGCGACCTGTTGATCGTGGGCGGGGCGCTGATCTACCACTTCCGCATCGAGGACCTGGAGGCGGCCCCCACCTGGACGAGCAAGCTCAACACCCTGTTGCAGATCACGCTGGTTATCCTGGTCATGGCCAATGCCGGACCCCTGCCGCTGCCGGGCTGGCTGATCGAGGGGTTGCTCTGGTCCACCCTGGCTACCACCATTCTGAGCGGTGCCCAGTACGTCTGGGTCTGGAGCCACAAGGCCATGGTCCGCGGCCAGCGCGAGGGGTGAGGGGTTACCCGCTAGTCCATCTCCCTCTGCAGCAGTTCACGCACCAGCGCGATCGAGGGCCGTTGCTGGCGTTCCAGCGCAAGGTGCCCGAGCTGCCGCACCACCTCGATCAGGTGGCCGGGATCGCGCCGGCAGCGGTGGAGGATGTAGCGGGCCGTCGCCAGGCCCATGCCCATGCCCAGGTGCTGGGCGGCATCGATCAGAAGCTCCAGGCTCTCGTCGTCGTCGAGGGGATGCAGCGGATAGGTCGGACCCCAGCCGAGGCGCGAGCGCAGGTCGGCCAGGCCCAGGGGTAGGCTGGCCAGGGGCCGCTCCGCGCTCGCGAGCAGGGCTCGCCCCGCGGCCCGAAGCCGGTTGTAGAGGTGGAATAAGGCCTCTTCCCAGGCGGGGTCGCCGGCGATCGCCTGCAGGTCGTCCAGGCAGATCAGATCGAGCTGCTCCAATCCCTCGACCATCGCGGGCGGCAGTAAATCGCCCGCGCCAAGTGGCAGGTAGGCGGCCCGGCGTCCCCGCTCGAAGGCGGCGTGGGCGGTGGCCTGAAGCAGATGGGTCTTGCCGGTTCCAGGCCCACCCCAGAAAAACAGGTAGGGCTCCCCCTCGCCCGCGGCCATCGCCCGCAGCAGACCGACGAGCTCCCCATTCCTCCCGGTGCGAAAGCCCTCGAAGGCAAGGGTCGCTGGGGGCTGGAGGTCGAGCGCTAACTGCTGCATGAGGTTGTTTCGAGGGACCGGGCCGGGGCCCGCTGGCCCCGGCGGGGCCTCAGAGCGGCCGGCCGAGTGCCTTCGCCGCGGTCGCCAGGCGACGGCCCAATGCCTGGCACAGGCGCCGCTCATCCTCGCTCAGCGGCAGGTTGCTCTCCACCCCGGCGAGGTGGGAGGCGCCGTAGGGGGTGCCGCCGGTGGTGGTGTGCAACAGCTCGGTCTGGCTGTAGGGCAGGCCGAGGATGAGCATGCCGTGATGCAACAGCGGCAGCATCATCGAGAGCAACGTGGCCTCCTGCCCGCCGTGCAGCGATGAGGTCGAGGTGAACACCGCCGCCGGCTTGCCGGCCAGGGCGCCGGACAGCCATAACCCGCTGGTGCCGTCGAGAAAATACTTGAGCGGAGCGGCCATGTTGCCGAATCGGGTGGGGCTGCCGAGCGCCAGGCCCGCGCAGTGGCGGAGATCGTCCGGCTCCGCGTAGGGTGCTCCGCTCGCTGGCACACTGTCGGCCACCGCTTCGCACACTGTGGACACCGCCGGTACCGTGCGCACCCGCGCCTCCAGACCCGCTTCCTCGGTGCCGCGCGCGAGGTGGCGCGCCATCTCGGCGGTGGCGCCGTGGCGGCTGTAATACAGGATCAGGACGTAGCTCATGCCGGACCCTCAGAGGATGGAGAGCACCTGCTCGGGGGGACGGCCCAGCGCCGCCTTCCCGTCCCCGACCAGGATCGGGCGCTCGATCAGCCGCGGGTTGGCCACCATGGCGGCGATGATCTTCGCGCGGCTCAGCCCCGGATCACCGAGCCCAAGGGCCTGATACTCCGGCTCCTTGCGGCGCATGAGATCCCGTGGCTCCAAGCCGAGGAGCTCCAGGACCCTGGTCAGGGTGGCGGCATCCGGCGGGGTCTTCAGATACTCGAGAATCTCGGGCTGGACCTGATGGTCGCGCAGGAGCTGGAGGGCCTCACGGGACTTGCTGCAGCGGGGGGTGTGGTAGAGGGTGAGGGGCATGTGGGCGTCCAGGTGGTTGGATCAAGCAACGGCGTGGCGCAAACCCCGCGGATTCTAACCCCCTCGCCCGCCGGCACCAACCAACGCCGGCCGAAGCCGCTGTGGGCGGCTTGTTGCAGGGCTGGGGTGGGGGTAACCTCAGCTCGATACTGGATCACACCATCGGGGAGCCAAAACCATGGGCCTGAGAAACTCGTCCACGCACTATGGTGCCGTGACCAAGCTCCTGCACTGGTCGGTGGTCCTGCTCTTCCTCCATCAGTACCTGGGTGCCAATCTCATGACCCGGGTGGCCCGGGATGACACCCTGCTCGGGCTTACCCAGGGCGACTGGTACAACTGGCACAAGTCGATTGGTCTGGTGCTGCTGGTCCTGGCCATTCTGCGGTGGATCTGGCGCAGGATCGGCGGGCTGCCTGATTGGGCCGAGGTGCTGACGTCATCGGAGCGCGCGATCTCCCACCGCAACGAACGGCTGCTCTACGCCGCCATGTTTCTCCTGCCCCTGACCGGGTACTTGTTCGTCATGGCCGGGGGCTATGGAATCAAGCTGTTCGGCCTCTGGGACCTGCCAAACCCGCTCGGCAAGGAGGCCACCGTCGCCGCGCTGGCGCGTTTTCTGCACATCCTGCTCGCCTACGCAACCCTGGTGGTGCTCTCCTGGCATCTGGGGTTGGGGTTGAAGAAGCATCTCTTCGAGGGCACCGGGTTTCTCTATCGCATGCTGCCCTGGGGACCTCGAGGCCGCTAGAGCCGCCGCCACC
>JAEHCY010000505.1 GCA_016880695.1 Chromatiaceae bacterium
GGGAACCTGGGGTGAACTGTGCGCAAAGGCCGGTATCGAGCCCGGCGATACACCCGCCTCCAGCCCCGTGATACGCCTTGCCACCGGCGGCAATCTGATCAGTCGCTCCAACCTCGGGAGTGGCACCGCACCCGCCTGTTCGACCGGAAGTTGCTGCCCCGGCGGAATGTGCGGTCTGAACTGACGATTCCCTCCCCCTGCACCGGCCCGTTGTGCGGGCCGGTTGCTCTTCTTCCCGCCCCGCGGGCCGTTTCCGCCTTAGTCCATGTAGACCTTCTCGCGCTCGCCGGCGGGGTCATGGACAAACGGCGCACCTAACTGGTCGAGCCGGAACAGGCTGAATACGCGTTGCCCGTTGACATCGAGCACCCGCAAGTCGTCAGTCTCGTGCAGATCGTTGAGCACCGCCTGAAAATGCCCGCCGTAACGCTCCTTGACCTCATCCCAAGGCAGTTCATAGGCGATGAACTTGTCGAGCCCCTTGTGGTGCAGCTTGCCCAACAGCACGGAATCGGTCGATGCGTGAGACGAGAGCACCAGAATCGGACCGCTTCCGGAGATAATCATGAGCGCCTTCATTTTCGGTTCCTCTATCGCGCCATACCCCACCCCTCGCGGTCGCTCGGTGCTCGGGAAGACCCGGCGGGCGAGCGGGGAAAGGATTACAGAAACCTGCCCGAGATCAGGTCCGCCTAACACAAGTCTAGCAACACGCCGAGGCGGTCGACGCGCCGCAGTCAAAGAACCACTGTTTGCACGTCAAACTTCTTTTACTTGCCGCCAGGTAGCGGGCCCGTCGGGCCGAAGCCCGAGAAAACCGATGTGCATTTGGGCTATCTCTGGGTCTTATCAGCGCCGATCGGTGTCCAGGGTCAACTTAACCTTCGCCACCTGGCCATCGCGGAAATAGGTGACCTCCACCTGATCCCCCGGCCGGTGCCGCTCGAGGATGTCGATCATCTCTCCGATGCTACGGGTGGGCGTGCCAGCGATGGCTTGCACGAAGTCTCCCGGCACCAGGCCGCCGTCGCGACTCGCCAGCGACCCCCGAATCCCCGCGCGCTCGGCGGGTGAGCCCTCCTCCACACCGAGCACGAGGACTCCCTCCACACCCAGCTCGGTGCCGACCGCCGCACTGACCTCGTCGTTGGCACGGATGCCGAGGGAAGGACGCGCGTAACGGCCAGAGGCGATGAGCTGGGGCACGACCCGGTTCACCGTGTCCACGGGGACCGCAAAACCGATGCCGGCGTAGGCGCCCGAGGGGCTGTAGATGGCCGTGGTGATGCCGATCAGGCGCCCGGCGCTGTCGATCAGGGGGCCACCGCTGTTGCCGGGGTTGATGGCGGCGTCGGTCTGGATCAGGTGTTGGATGGGGTCCCCGTCCTCGTTTCTCAGAGTGCGATCCAGTGCGGAGATGACGCCGGTGGTGAGGGTGTGGTCGAAACCGAAGGGGTTGCCGATGGCGAAGACCTTCTGTCCCACCCGAAGATCGCCGCTGGTACCCACCTTGATGGGCGCAGGCCGGCGGAACGGCACCTGGATGCGCAGCACGGCAAGATCGTGCGCTGGGCTGGCACCGACAATCGCGGCCTCGTAGGAGCGGTCATCCACGAGTCGGATGTGAGCGGAACGCGCCCCTTCGACCACGTGGTAGTTGGTGACGATGTGTCCTGCCTCGTCCCAGATCATGCCCGATCCACTGCTCCGCGGAACCTCCCGTACGTTTCGTGAGGAGAGGTCTAAAGCCCGTCGCGTGGTGGTGATATAGACCACCGAAGGACTCATGGCCTGAAAGATGTCGATGGTGGTCTGCTCGTCCGCGGCCAGATCCCCACGCGCGACGACGGCCCGCGGCTCGGACCGATATCGGACGAGCAGGTCATCGAACCAGGGCCGCAGCGTCAGGAGCAGCAGCACGAGCATGATGAGCCAGAAGACCCATCGTGCGCTGCGCAGCGGGTTGCTGGCGGAGGTAGACATCGGATCAGATGCTCTCTATCGCGATACGGAGCCTCTGCGCGGGACGCGCCGGCCTCCGCATCGGCCGGACCGCCCCGTGCCCCGCCACACGACCCTCACCCCACCCGCACCTCGATGCGACGCGGTTGGGTGCTCTGGGCCTTGGGGAGTTTCACCCGCAGCACCCCATCCTTGAGCACGGCGTCGATGCGATCCTTCGCCAGCTCCCGGCTCAGACTGAAGCTCCGCCGGTAGTGAGTGCCACGCACCTCCGCGTACGCGGGCTCCGCCTCGCCACCCAGGGCGCTCTCGATATCACCCTCGATGAGAAGGGTGTCCCCATCCACACGAATGCTCAGGGACTCCTTGCTGACACCCGGCATGTCGGCAAACAGCAGGATTCCCGAATCGTCCTCGTACACGTCCACCGGCGGCGCCATGACCGGCGCCATTCCCAGCTTCGCTTCCCTGCTCGCCGCCTCAGTCGCTTTATCGGACATCGCTCATCTCCTCATCAAGCTCGCCTCACCTAACCTCGATCCTGTGTGGATCCCGCGACTCCCGCTTGGGCGCCTGGATCTGCAGGATGCCATTGCGGTACTGCGCCGCGATGCGCTCCGCATCGATGTCCTCGGGCAATGCGATGCTGCGCTTGAAGGGCCCACGAAAACGCTCCTGCAGATAGACCTCGACTCCGTCACTACGGTCAGGCACCTCGGTCTGGCGCTCGCCAGCGAGGGTAAGCAGCCCATCCTGAAACGAGAGCTCAATGGATTCGGCACGTGTCCCAGGGAGAAACACCGAGATTTCTACCCGGTCGCGCGTCTGCCCCACATTGACCGCCGGGAATGTGCCCCAGCGCGTGGCACGGATGCTTGCAGGTGTTGCTAGGCCGCCGAAGAGGTGGTCCATTTCCCTCTGGAGGCGACTCATCTCCCCAAACAGGCTCGTAGGGTAGTGCATGAAGTGGCTCAGCATGGACTCCTCCACAACGATGAAGATTCTCGATGATTACAAGCGCCGAGAGTGACCACCCTTCTCCAACTTACAGGGGCGACGGCGCACCCATCAAACATGCGGTCCCTTGGTGCAATCATACAACGCCCCTGGGCGAGCTCGGCAGAAAAAGGCGGGAACCGCGACGCGAAAAGCACCCAACCGCGTCGCCCC
>JAEHCY010000506.1 GCA_016880695.1 Chromatiaceae bacterium
AGGTGGTGGAGCAGGCGGTGCGCGCGGTGAAGCGGGCGCGCCAGTTCACCGACGATGTGGAGTTTTCCCCCGAGGATGCCGGCCGCTCCGAGCTCGATTTCCTCTGCCGGGTGCTGGAGGCGGTGATTGAGGCGGGGGCGCGCACCGTCAACATCCCCGACACCGTGGGCTACAACATCCCCGCCCAGTTCGGCGAGCTCATCCGCCAGCTCATCGCACGGGTGCCCAACTCCGACCAGGCGGTGTTCTCGGTGCACTGCCACAACGATCTTGGCCTTGCCACGGCCAACTCCCTCGCCGCGGTGATGCAGGGGGCGCGGCAGGTGGAGTGCACCATCAACGGCCTGGGCGAGCGGGCCGGCAACGCGGCGCTGGAAGAGGTGGCGATGGCGGTGCATACCCGTCGCGATCTGTTCCACTGCGACACCCGCCTCGACACCACCCAGATCGTGAGTTGCTCACGGCTGGTCTCGGGCATCACCGGGTTTCCGGTGCAGCCCAACAAGGCGATCGTGGGCGCCAATGCCTTCGCCCACGAGTCGGGGATCCATCAGGACGGCGTGCTGAAAAGCCGCGAGACCTACGAGATCATGCGCGCGGAGGACGTGGGCTGGACCCAGAACCGCATGGTCCTGGGCAAGCATTCGGGGCGCAACGCCTTCCGCACCCGACTCCAGGAGCTCGGCGTGGTGTTCGACGCCGAGGAGGACCTCAACGCCGCCTTCGCCCGTTTCAAGGATCTGGCGGACAAGAAGCACGAGATCTTCGACGAGGACCTCCAGGCCCTGGTGACGGATACGAGCTGGGATGCGACCAACGAACGGGTGAAGCTCCTGTCGCTGCGGGTCTGCTCCGAGACCGGTGAAACCCCCAAGGCGGATGTGGTGCTGGCGGTGGATGGCACCGAGCAGGCGGGCAGTGCCACCGGCGGTGGTCCGGTGGATGCCACCTTCAAGGCCATCGATTCCATCGTCCGCACCGCCACGGTGCTGCGGCTCTACTCGGTCAACGCCATCACCAGCGGCACCGATGCCCAGGGCGAGGTGACGGTTCGGCTGGAGAAGGGCGGGCGGATTATCAATGGTCAGGGGGCCGATACCGACATCGTGGTGGCCTCGGCCAAGGCCTATCTCAACGCCTGCAACAAGATCCTACAGCCCCTGGAGCGGGCCCATCCCCAGAGCGGTGATGTTTGAGCGCTGGCGAAGCGCTCATCCCGGGCGACCCGAGCCGGGGTTGCCCCGTGGCGAGCTCCCGCCGCCCATCGGGTAGCCTAAGGGTGTCGACAACGAGGGGACGTTGATGAGAGAGAACCTGTTGCAGCTCCCAGACCAGCTTCCAGTGCCGATCGACGAGGGGGGCGCGTCGCACCTCGAAGGCGCCTTGTTGCCTGATCTCGATCTGCCCAGCACGGACGGGGCATCGGTGAATCCCGCAAGGCTCAAGGGGCAGTGGGTCCTCTACATTTACCCAATGACCGGACGCCCCGACATTCCCCTGCCACAGGGTTGGGACGCGATCCCCGGTGCCCGCGGTTGTACGCCGCAAGCGTGCGGTTTTCGTGATCACTACGCGGAGTTGAAACAGCTCAACGCCGGTGTCTTTGGCCTCAGCACCCAGACCACTGAGCATCAACGCGAGGCGCGCGACAGGCTGCACCTCCCGTTTCAGCTTCTCAGCGACAGCGCACTGCTGATGAAAGCAGCCCTTGGGTTGCCAACCTTTCGGGCGGCAGGCATGCAGCTATACAAACGCCTGACGCTGATCGCTCAGGATGGCCAAATCAGGAAGCTGTTCTATCCGGTGTTTCCACCCGATCGCAATGCCCACGACGTGCTGGCGTGGCTCCGATCGGGTGCCTAACGCCCTGCTCCCGGGGATGCACCCCAAAGGGTGCGCCCCTGAGCTCGCGGGATCGGCGAGGGGCGAGCGCGGACGTGGCACCCTGATCGGGTCGCGCAGCGGATCGACTCATCGCCACTGACACCCGCATGTCCCTCGACGAACAGCGCCGACTCCGCTATCTCGAGGCCATGGGCATCGGGGTGTGGCGCCTGCGCCAGCCTCCGGCGCCAGCCTTCGACCAGAGCCCCGAGCCCGCGGCGGGCGAACCGCCAGAGCCGGTTGCCGCCCCCACGGCCACCTTGCCGGAAGGGGGCGAGGGCCCGCCGCGGGCGGATATCTCGAGCCTTGGCTGGGAGGCGCTCGCGGCCGCGGTGGCGCAATGCCGTGCCTGCGGGCTGTGCCAGACCCGCACCCAGACGGTGTTCGGCGTCGGTGATCCCCAGGCGGCGCTGATGGTGATCGGCGAGGCCCCGGGCGCGGACGAGGACCTCCAGGGTGAGCCCTTCGTCGGCCGGGCCGGGCAGTTGCTCAACCTCATGCTCAGGGCCATCGGGCTCGGCCGGGAGCAGGTCTACATCGCCAACATCCTGAAGTGCCGCCCGCCGGGCAATCGCGATCCGCGCCCCGAGGAGGCGCTGCGCTGTGAGCCCTACCTGATGCGCCAGATCGCCCTGATCCGGCCCAGGGTGATCCTCTCCGCGGGCCGGATCTCGGCCCAGCACCTGCTCAAGACCACCACCCCGATCGGGGAACTGCGCGGTCGCTGGTTCGAGTTCGGGCCGGATCGCATCCCCTTGATGGTCACCTATCACCCCGCCTACCTCCTGCGCTCCCCCGAGCAGAAGGCGCGCGCCTGGCAGGATCTGCAGGCGGTGTGGCGCCGGCTGCAGGCGCCCCCCGGGTCTTCTTCCCCCCGCGCCGATCCCGACGATCGCTAGGGGCGCTTGCCCCTCGTCCGGGACAGCTAAATGGCGGCTCGGCGCTCGTGAGGTAACCGGGGAATCCCCCCTTCGGCCAGGCGCGGGGCAGGCCTCGATAGGGTCGCGCCGGGTGCCGGCGAAAAACCGCAAACAGTTTTGTTGATGTTTTCAACCCCCTCCTAGCGCAGGCTGATGATGCGCCAGCCGTGGCGCTCGGCGAACTCTCGAAGCGGTGGGTCCGGGTCCACCGCGACCGGATGCGCCACCGCCTGCAGGAGCGGGATGTCGTTGTGTGAGTCGCTGTAGAAGGTGCTGTCCCCGAGGGTGGCGCCCCGGGCGTCGAGCCAGGCATGCAGGCGCAGGACCTTGCCCTCGCGATAGCTGGGAATACCCGAGACCTCGCCGGTATAGCGGCCGTCGATGCACTCGGGTACGGTGGCGATCAACTCCTCGACCCCGAGGCGTGCGGCGATGGGGGCGGTGACGAACGCGTTGGTGGCGGTGATGATGAGCAGGGTGTCGCCCCGGCGTCGATGGGACTCCACCAGCGCGCGTCCCTGGGGGAGGATGATGGGGTCGATGCGCTCGCGCAGGAACGCCTCCCGCCAGGCGCTGAGCGCGCCCGGGTCGTTCTCCTTGAGGGTGCGAAGCGAAAAGCGCAGGAACTCGTAGATGTCCAGGCGGCCCTCACGGTACTCCTGAAAGAAGCGCTCGTTCTCGCGCTCGTAGTCAGCGCGGTCCACCACACCCTGCTCGGTGAGGTACACGCCCCAGAGGTAATCGGAATCGCCGTCGAGCAGCGTATGGTCGAGATCGAAGATTGCTAAGGCCACGTTGAAACCCCTTTTCGCCAAAACCAGAAACTAACGCGAAAAACTATATTGGGCAACAGGTTATCATCTGGCCTCGGTGCCCTTGCCGGGGCGGGATCAGTGTGAAAAAATCGCAGCAGGACTGCCGAGGGAAAAGACCTTGATCGACACCGAAGGATTCCGTGCCAATGTTGGCATCATCCTGTGCAACACCGAGCGCCGCCTGTTCTGGGGCCGGCGGATCGGGCAGGATGCGTGGCAGTTTCCTCAGGGTGGCATCCAGCATACGGAGACCCCCGAACAGGCCATGTTCCGCGAGCTCGAGGAGGAGGTGGGTCTGCTGCCCCACCAGGTCGAGCTCCTCGGCTGTACCCACGACTGGCTTCGTTACTGGCTGCCACGGCGCTACATCCGGCGCCACTGCGATCCCCTCTGTATCGGCCAGAAGCAGATCTGGTATCTCCTGCGCGTGCGTTGTTCCGAAGGCGATTTCTGTCTCGACCGCAGTCCCAAGCCCGAGTTCGACGCCTGGCGCTGGGTCCGCTACTGGCAGCCCGTGCACGAGGTGGTGTATTTCAAGCGCCGGGTTTACGTCCAGGCCCTGCGCGAGCTGGCGCCCCTGATCCACACCGGGGAAGGGCACGGCCGTTTTACCCCGCCCGCCCCCTAGCGCGAGCCGATCCTCGTCATCCGAGCTCGGCGGTATACGGGATGTACATCGGTCCTTCGGTTCCGTAGCGCGGACTTCAGTCCGAGGGGGTTGCGTTGCTGGCCAGCGCAACACGGAGAACTGACGTGCAAAGGGGTTGTCTCGATCGGGGGTGGGCCGATCCCCTGGAGGTACCCTGCATCGGCCACATTTCGCTGGGACTGCCAAGCGATCGGCGCCCTGTGATGCAACCGCTTCGTTCGCACCGGCTCCCATGGTAGGCTTCGGTCATGCTTGAAATACTCCGCCGCATCATTCAAGAGGTCAACGCCGCGCCCGATCTGGAGCGGGCGCTCTCCATCATCGTCAGCCGCGTCAAGCAGGCAGTGGGGGGCGACGTCTGCTCCGTCTATCTCACCGATTTCGACAAACGCGTCCATGTACTGCAGGCAAGCGACGGCCTCGATGCCGAGGCGGTTGGCAAGGTCCGCCTACCCCTGCACCGCGGTCTCATCGGGCTGGTGTGCGAACGGGCCGAGCCGGTCAATCTGGCCGATGCCGCCGAGCATCCACGCTACCTGTTCGTCCATGAGACCGGTGAGGCCCGCTACCACGGTTTCCTAGGGGTTCCCATCATCCAGAACCGCAAGGTGCTCGGGGTGCTGGTGGTGCGGCAGTTCGAGCCGCGGCGCTTCGGCGAGAACGAGGTCACCTTCCTGGTCACCCTGGCGGCCCAGTTGGCGGGGGCGATCACCCACGCCCAGGCCAGCGGCGAGCTGGTCCGCTTCCGCGGTCCGACCGATCTGCCGACCCGCTTTCTCGCCGGGCTGCCCGGCTCTCCGGGGGTGGTGCTGGGCACTGCGGTGGTGGTTTATCCCCCGGCGGATCTCGATGCCGTCCCCGACAAGCCAGCGGAGGATGTCGACGCCGAGATCCGGGCCTTCCGCAATGCGGTGGCGGCGGTGATTCGCGATCTGCGCAGGCTGAGCAGACGGGTGGCCCGAGAGCTTTCGTCGGAGGATCGCGCGATCTTCGACGCCTGGATCCTCATGCTCGATAGCGACACCCTGCTCGATCGGGTGGTAGATCGCATTCGCGCGGGTGTCTGGGCGCCGACGGCCCTGCGGGAGACGATCGCTGAGCATGCCCGGGTGTTCGATGACATGGATGATCCCTACCTGCGCGAGCGGGCCTCCGACGTGCGTGATCTGGGGCGGCGCATCCTCATGTACCTGGAGCACCGCGAGTCCCGTGTGATCCACTATCCGCCACAAACCGTGCTGGTCGGCGAAGAGCTCAGTGCCATCCAGATCGCCGAGGTACCCCAGGATCGGTTTGCCGGCATGGTGTCGGTGCGCGGCTCGAGCTCTTCTCACGTGGCCATTCTGGCGCGCGGCCTTGGGGTACCGGCGGTGATGGGGGTGAACGATCTGCCGGTGGGCCGGGTGAACGGTAAGGAAGTGGCCGTTGACGGCTACCGCGGCCGGGTCTACGTCGCCCCCGGGCCGGCGGTGCGCGCCGAGTATCTGCGCCTGGCCGATGAGGACCGTGATCTCACCCATGAGCTCGAGGCCCTGCGCGGCCTGCCCAGCGAGACCACCGACGGTTACACCCTGCCGCTGTTCCTCAACGTGGGTCTGGTGTCGGAGTCGCGTCCCCTGGGTGTGGAGGAGGCGACCGGCGTGGGGTTATATCGCACCGAGCTGCCCTTCATGATCCGCGACCGCTTCCCCGGCGAGTCGGAGCAGGTGTCCAACTACCGCCGGGTGCTCGAGGCCTTCGCCCCCCGGCCGGTGACCATACGCACCCTTGATGTGGGCGGCGACAAGCCGCTGCCCTACTTCCCGGTGCATGAGTCCAATCCCTTTCTGGGCTGGCGGGGGCTGCGAATCACCCTCGATCACCCCGAGATCTTCCTCACCCAGGCGCGCGCCATGC
>JAEHCY010000058.1 GCA_016880695.1 Chromatiaceae bacterium
CATGTCCGGCCGCGAGAGCAGGAGCCGGCATAGGGCCACGCGACGTCGCTCCCCGCCCGAGAGGGTGGCGATGTCTGCGTTCCAGGGGGGCAGGCGCAGCGCATCTGCGGCCACCTCGAGGGTTCGGTCCAGGTTATGGCCATCGCGGGCCTGGATCAGGTTCTCGAGCTCCGCCTGCTCTTGGGCGAGGGCCTCATAGTCGGCATCGGGATCGGCATAAGCGGCGTACACCGCATCGAGTCGCTGCAGCGCCTGCTGGACGTCCGCCATTGCGGACTCGACGTTGCCTCGCACGTCCTTGCTCCCATCGAGCTGAGGCTCCTGGGGCAGGAATCCCACCTTGATCCCGGGCTGTGGGCGCGCCTCCCCCTCGTGCTCCCGATCGACCCCCGCCATGATCCGCAACAGACAGGATTTACCAGACCCGTTCAGACCGAGGACACCGATCTTGGCGCCGGGAAAGAAGGAGAGGGAGATGTTCTGCAGGATCACCCGTTTCGGGGGCACGATCTTGCCCACCCGGTTCATGGTGAAGATGTACTGGGCCATACGCTGCCTCTAACGGGGTCACGGAAATTCAACTATTATCCCACAAAGCACTAGGTCACCCGGTTCCTCCCCCGAGCAGAGCGAGCCTCCCATGACACCACAGGATGATCTGGTCCGGTACTATCGCTGGCTCCGGCAGTACGGCTATAACGACTCCCATAGTGGCAATGCATCGATCCGCCTGGGGGATCGATTCTGGGTAACGCCGACCGGCGCCTGCGCGGATTCCCTCGGGCCAGGGGACCTGGTGGAGTGCACCCTCGATCAGCTTTGCCCGAGGGGTGCATCGTTGGACGCACCGCTCCACCAGCAGGTATACCGGGGCAATGATCGCGCCCAGGCGCTGCTGCACAGTCATGGGGCCTATACAGTGGGGGTGACGCTGGCCCGCGACGACTTTCGCCCCCTCGACTTCGAGGGCTGGTACTACTTCAAATCGGTTCCGGTGCTGGATATCGGCTACGACGCCTATCTGGCCGAGGCCCCGGGGCGAGTGGCCGAGACCCTCAGCGAGCATCCCATCCTGGTGGTGCGCGGACATGGCGTGTATGCCTGCGCGGAGTCCCTGAACCTGGCCTACAAGTGGACCTGCTCGCTCGAGCTTTCCGCCAAGACCTTTTTCATTGCCCAGTGTGCCCGCACCGACTTGAGTCGCCCCTATTTCTCAGCGGTGAGGTAACAGATCCAGCTCGCGTCGGGCTCGCCTTCTAAGGTGGGCTCGAAGCGGCCGTTGGGTTCGTCGCGTTCGTCCCAACCCTGCCAATAGACCGAGACGCGTTCGAAGCCGACCTCGTGGAGTAGGTCTTGGATCTCCGGTAGGGTCCAGAGCCGCCAGTCGTAGCTGAAGGCCCGCTCCAGACGCGACCCATCCGGGAACTCGAAGTGGATATGGCAAATCAACCGGCCGCTGATGGGGTCGTAGCGCTCCTGTTCCCAGATATAGGTGAAGGGGCCGAAGTCCCCGCTGAGCGAACGACGCTCCTCGATGACGCGGAAGGCGTCATATCCGCCGTAGGCGTCAAGAAACAGCACGCCACCCTCGAGCAGCGCATCGCGGGCCCGGGCAAAATAGCCCTTGAGCTGATCGCGTTCCTTGAGTAACCAGTAGCTGAAATTCATCGCCAGGATTAGGTCGGGTGAGCGTGTGACAACGCAACAAACGTCCGCCTCGAGCAGTTCGACCCGCTCCCGCTGCGAGGGCTCCAGGGCTGCGAGGTTGTGGACTCGCCCCCAGGCGAGGACCTCCGGGTCCAGGTCCACGCCAATGGCCTGGTTGCCCTTGCGCCGTCGGACCCAGTCGCAGCACACTTTCGCGGTTCCGCAGAAATCCTCTCGCAGCATCGCCGCCCGTCGGCCGCGCAACCGGTGAAAGGTGGCATCGATGAAGTCCACCTCCAACTCCACGTTCTGTACCGACAGCTCGTAGAGACGATGGCGGTCGGCGCGGGTGGACAGGGCGGCAGTGGCGATGAAGGTCATCTTCGATTCAGCCCAAGGTGGGTGGAGGATGCGTCGCCCGGAGACCGATCGCTGTGCGCCAAGATTCAGCATAAGTTTACGGCGCAGACGTCGTCTCCGTAACCGAGGCGTCGGCGGGCCCAGGATTTGAGCCCGTCGGCGTCCATAATGTCCAGGGGGCGGATGGAGGGATCGAAGGCGATGTCGCAATCCGCTGGTGAACTCACCGAAAGGAACCTCAGAAACCTTGATGACCTCATTACTGCAGCGGTTCACGGCACATCTTCCCTGTCGCTTCATCGACGGCGAGAACGGCGAGCCCTATCTGGAGCGTTACTACCTGTTGGGTGTGCTCGGTTGGCACCTCTACCTGCACCGGTTTGTGGCATCGGACCCTGATCGCGGCCTGCATGACCATCCCTGGGGGCGGGCGGTGAGCCTCGTGTTGAGCGGCGGATACGATGAAATCCGGCTTTCCGATCGTGCCGCGGGCATCACTGAGACCCGCTGGCTTGGTCCGGGACGGCTCAACCGCCTGCGAGGCGAGGATTTTCATCGGGTCTCGCTGAGAAAGGGGCGTCCAGCCTGGACCCTGTTTCTTCACGGTCCGCGGGTCAAGGGCTGGGGGTTTCTGCGGGGTGGGAAGCTGATCCCCTATGCGGGCGATGCGACGGAGTTCCGCCATCGCGATTGGTGGAAGACGGCCCCCTCGGGTGAGCAGATGCGTCGTGCCCGCGTAGAAACGGCCGCCGCAGCGCGCCGCGACCCTAGGGGGGAGGTTGCGGAGAGCGGTTAGCGCCCGCGTGCCGCATGCTGCCCACCGGTTTTTTCGCTGATGCTGCTGAGGAGGTTGAATTCCATGAGCGTCACCGCAAATTCCGCAAGGTGACAGTAATTTGATTATTGTCAGTTACCCAAAAATCGATTTATGGTATTTTCTCGAATGAAAGGTAGCGGTTAGCCCGTGGGGGGCACTGAGTCTTTTTTCACACAACAGGGTTTCCACACGTCAATCACCCACTGCAATGGCCTACGAGAAGCAGGTTGATGAGCTGGTTGGACGGCACGTGTGTCAGTTCCAGTTGGAACTGTCCCTGGCCCGCGTGATGGGCCAGCTCGACCCGAATAAGCGGAAGGTTCCGGCGATGCCCTACGGCTATCCCATCGCTGTCTATCGGCCCAAACACATCTGTCGCCTTCCGCAGGTTCGCGCCTTCGTCGCGCGCAGCGGCGGGACCCAGAGCAACGGGGTTCCGCGGGTGCTGCGAACCGAGTTTGTCGGGCAGTACATTCTCGGTGTCTACAACCCGCTCCACTGCGGCTGCCACTGATATAGCCTCTCATTTCGGGAACGCCGGTTCCCCGGCCGCCCCCCAATCAACCACGACTTCCTCGGTTAGGGCTGCCCGTATCACGGCGGGGAGGGCGGTTTGGTCCCTGCATCGGTTTATCCGGGTATGACCACGACACATCAGTTCTTTGCCACGACCGGCAAGCACCTGGAGCCGTTGCTCGCGGACGAAGTGCGGCGTCTGGGGGCGAGCAATGTCCGCGAAACCCATGGCGGTGTGGGCTTCGGCGGCTCGCTCGACCTGGCCTACCGGATCTGCCTCTGGTCTCGGGTGGGCAATCGGGTGCTGCTGGTGTTGGGGCGGTTTCCCGCGGATAACCCCGAGGCGTTATACCAGGCTGCCCGTGGCATCGACTGGGGTGAGCACCTCGAGACCAACACAACCTTCGCGATCGACTGCCACGTCTCTCATTCCCATATCACCCACAGCCAATTCGCCGCGCTCAGGCTCAAGGACGCCATCGTCGATCAGTTCCGTGATCGCTTCGGGGAGAGGCCCTCGGTGGATCTCCTGCAGCCTGGCCTGCGCGTCAATGGCTACCTCCACCGCGACCAGGTTACCCTGAGCCTTGACCTTTCGGGCGACTCGCTCCACCGCCGCGCCTACCGGCAAGAGGGTGTGGCCGCGCCGCTCAAGGAGAACCTGGCGGCTGCGTGTCTGATCCGCGCGGGATGGCCGGAGATCGCCCACGCGGGCGGTGCGTTTCTGGATCCCATGTGCGGCTCCGGGACCCTTCCCATCGAGGCCGCGCTCATGGCGGGTGATGTGGCACCGGGGCTACGCCGCAGCTACTGGGGCTTCCTCGGCTGGAGAGGGCACGATGCCGGGGTTTGGCGTTTGCTGATCGAGGAGGCGGAGGAGCGCCGGGAACGGGGTCTGCAGAGGCTTCCCGAGGTTCGCGGTTACGATGCCGACCCCACGGCCGTGCGCATCGCCCGCGCGAACCTTGATCGTGCCGGGCTCCAGGGGCGGGTGCGTATCGAGCGACGGGAGCTGCGGGAGTGTGGCCCGCAGGGGCCGGAACAAAGAGGGTTGGTGGTGGTGAATCCGCCCTACGGCGAGCGGATCGGTTCCGAATCGGACCTTCCGCTTCTCTACCGCACCCTAGGGGATACCCTTCGGGCGCAGTTTCAAGGTTGGCGGGCCTCGGTGCTCACCGGGAACCCCGACCTTGGCAAACGCATGGGGCTGCGGGCGCAGCGCTTTCACAGCCTGTTCAACGGCCCGATCGAGTGCCGATTGCTCCATT
Organism: Chromatiaceae bacterium; assembly: GCA_016880695.1. Taxonomy (GTDB): domain Bacteria; phylum Pseudomonadota; class Gammaproteobacteria; order Chromatiales; family Chromatiaceae; genus JAEHCY01. Next base: position 4,609 of record JAEHCY010000058.1, read on the forward strand.
TCGAGGTCGAGCCCAACTGGTTCGTGACCGACCATCATGGGCCACGTCCCTTGGCCGTCGGTGACCGGAGCCCCGGGGCCGCGATGCTCGGCAACCGGCTGCGCAAGAATCTCCGGCATCTGAGCCGTTGGTTGAAGAAGGAGAGAATCGGCTGCTACCGCCTCTACGACGCCGACATGACGGAGTACGCCCTTGCCGTCGATGTCTACGAGGGCGAGCAACGCTGGCTGCATCTGCAGGAGTATGCCGCGCCACCAAGCATTGATCCGCGGGCGGCGCGCCTGCGGCTGCGCGAGGCGATCGGTGTAGTGCCTGATATCCTCGGTGTGCCGGAGGGGAATCTTTTCTTCAAGGTGAGGAGCCGGCAGAAAGGAACGGCCCAGTATGAGCGCCTCGCGGACCACCGGTGCTTCCACGAGGTGGGGGAGGGTGGCTACCGATTCTGGGTGAATTTCGAGGATTACCTCGACACCGGGCTTTTCCTCGACCATCGAAGCACCCGGGCCCTGCTCGGTGGTTGGGCGGCGGGCAAGCGGTTTCTCAATCTCTTTGCCTACACCGGCACGGCGACGGTCTACGCGGCCAAGGGGGGTGCTCTCGCCACCACCAGCGTGGACCTGTCGCGGACCTATCTGCAGTGGGCGCAGAGAAACCTCGATCTCAACGGCATTGGTGGACAGCGGCACGAGCTGATTCAGGCAGATTGTCTACAGTGGCTGGACCAGACGGCCGGCAGGCGTCAGTTCGATCTGATCCTGCTCGACCCACCGAGCTTCTCCACCTCCAAGAGCATGCACACAACCCTCGACGTTCAGCGCGATCATGTGGCCCTGATCGGGGCGGCGGTCAAGCTGCTGGCCCCAGGCGGGAGGCTGGTCTTTTCCACCAATCTGCGCCAGTTCAGAATGGATACGGACGTGCTGGGCGGCCTCGACTTCAAGGATATCTCCCGACTCACCCTGCCGAAGGACTTCGAGCGCAATCCGCGCATCCATCACTGCTGGGAGATCCAACGCAAGCTGCCATGAGCGTAGCGGATCCTTGGCCGAAGGGGGGCTCTCCGCTTGTGGCTCCGCCGCAGGCCCGAGCGCAGCGCAGGACTGCGAGCAGCCGGGACATGAGATGAACCTGGACTCGGCGGTTGCGGATGGCATAACCCCTTCGACCAGGCTCAGAACGGGTCCTCGGAACAGCTGCTACCCGGTGTACGCTGGGCGAACGGGGGTCTAACCAAACCCGCTCAGAGTCCGCTGGTCCCGAATAATCCCGCACGGCAAGGCCTGTTGTGGGGCAACCTGCAGAAACTGCAAATTCTGGGATGAATGCCCTCGCCGACTCCCTACGCCACGAACTCTGCCTGTGGCCGTACGAGGACGCGGCGCTCAGCGGCTACGTGTTGTTGTTTCAAGGTACTGCCAGGATGTGGGACGTGGAGCAGGGTGGGGCCAGACGGGTGGGCGAGATCCGCGGCTATCGCCTCGACCTAATGGCCGCGCGGTACGAAGGTTTCGACCAGTCGACCCTGTTGCGCCGCGTTTCTCCCGAGATCGCGGAGTTTACCGAAACGGTGCTGGGTGTCTCCGGTTGCCTGCTCCCCCCCTCTGGGGACGACGACCTCGAAAGGATGCGGTGTGACGGCATCGTCTACATCTCGCAGCTCGAGGTTGCCAAGGATCTCCGCGGGCGGGGCATTGGGTCGGGGCTTCTGCGCCGGTTGGGCTCGATGATCGATCTCACTGGATGTTTCGTTGTCCTCAAGGCCGCACCTCTGGTGAGCGACTACGACGCCCCGGTGACCCCCGTCGAGGTGGAGCAGGTCCAGAACTTCTACCGCCGGCAGGGTTTCCAACCGGGCGGTGGCGGGTTTATGGTCAAGGATGCGCGGCTCTGCGAAGTGATCCGCAAACGGCTTTTGGGCCGGGCTCAGGGCCAAAAGAGCTGATCGGCGGGGGGGCTGCCGACGGGTCCGCACCAGTTGCGGCGTGAAACCCGCGCTCAGTTAGTGGAGGAAGGTGCTCGCTTGCGCCTTCATCTTGTCGACAATGGCGTAGACGCCGACGTGACGGCTCGGGCTCAGGTGTTTGCCCAGGCTAAGTGAGTCGAATAGCTGGTCAACATCCATTTCCACGATCATGCTTGGCATTTTGCCGGAAAAAAGCCTGATCAGCAGGGCTACCACGCCCTTGATGATGGCGGTGTCGCAGTAGCCGCGGAAGCGCAGGTCGGCGGGATGCTCCGGGTCTGGGCGGGCGGCTACGAACACGGTGCTCATGCACTGCTTCACCCGATTATCCTCGACCATCTCCGACTCTGGCATGGGCTCGAGCCGCTCGCCTAGCTCTACCAGGTACTGGTAGCGCGACTCCCAGTCCCCAAGGAGGTCGAACGCCTCGATGACGTCCGCGATCTCGGTCATCGCCGGGGTCCAGTAGCTAGAGGCTAAAGGATTCGCCGCAGCCACAGGTGTTTTTGATATTGGGGTTGCGGAACTCAAAGCCCCGGTTGAGGGCGTTGGTCTTCACAAAGTCGATCTCGGTGCCGTCGAGGCGTTCGAGACTGGCTTTATCGACCACGACCCGAATGCCGTAGCTCTCGAACACCTCATCATCGTTCTCGATCGCCTCTGCATAGTCGACCACATAGGCGAAACCGCTGCATCCGCTCTTTTTGGTCGCTACCCGTAGCCCAATACCACGACCCCGCTGCTCGAGCATTCGAGCCACATGCGTGGCGGCCGCTTCGGTGAGATGCACGCTCATGGGTTTCCGATCAACCTCGTCATAAACGTTACTGCTTAGAGCTCAATGTTGGTTGCGCCGACTGGACAATTCAACCCCAGCGGTATACCACACTCTGATAGGCGGGTTCCCGAATCGCTCAGTGGCGCCGGCGGTCGCCTTCGTGGGTTGCCCCAAGCTCCAGGAAGGCGGCCAGTAGCTTCGCGCGTTGGTCCAGCTCGATCGCTTCAACCAGTGCCTGCTTGTCTCCTGGGTGAAGGGGTAGGTGGGCGGCGAGGAGGTTGATCAGATCGGCATCGTTCAG
>JAEHCY010000059.1 GCA_016880695.1 Chromatiaceae bacterium
CCCCATAGATGGAGCTGACGTTGATGATGGAGCCCCGCCCCTCCCGGGCCATGGCACCGCCGATGGCCTGGCAGAGCAGGAACACCCCCTTGGTATTCACCGCCATAACGCTGTCCCAGGAGGACTCCGGGAAGGTCTCGAAGGGACCGTTCTCCTCCGGCGGGGCATTGGGTGGGGCATCGAGGGCGGCATTGTTGACCAGGCCATGGGGTACCCCCCAGGCGGCAACCACTTGCGCCAGGGCTTCGTCCACTGAAGCCCGGTCGGTGATGTCGGAGCGGACGAACATCAGGTCGGGCGAGGTTGCCACCTCTGCGTACCGCGCGGCGATGGTCTCCTCGGTCACGGCGATGTCGAGCACGGCCACACGCGCCCCCGCCCCGAGCAGGGCCTGGGTGAAGGCGACCCCGAGCTGACCCAGACCGCCGGTCACCGCCACCACCCGGCCATCGAGCCGAAACAGCTCCGCGCTCATCGGTCCCGGACCTCCCCACCCATCACATCCGCGATAAGGTCGCAGACCTCGCGAACCGCCCCCTCTCCTCCGTTGCGCCGGGTGCGGTAACGGACCACCTCCGCCAGCTCCGGCCAGGCGTCACCGACCGCAATCGGCAATGTAACACTGCGCAGGCAGGCAAGGTCGTTGATGTCATTGCCGACATAGGCGGCGGCCGAGAAATCCAGGTCCATCTCGCTGAGGAGCGCGCTGAAGGCTTCGAGCTTGTCGGCACAGCCCTGCACGCAGCGCACGCGCAGCTTCTGGCTGCGCGCCGTGACCACCGGGTTGGTCTCGGTGGAGACGATTAGTGGGGTGATGCCCACCGACTCGAGACGCCGCAGGCCGAGGCCGTCGCTGCGCGAGCAGCGCACCGCCTCGCGCCCGTCCTGGAAGACGTAGACGGCGTTGTCGGTGAATACGCCATCGAAGTCGAAGCCAACCACCCGCAGGCGACGGATCCGCTCGACCAGGTCGGGGTCGAGCGCTGCTGTCGACGCCGCCATCGGTTAGCCCCCGTCGCGCAGGTCCGCGAAGGAAATCCCCTGGTCCGCGTGCATGGCGTGCTTCAAAGGCTTGCCGAGCAGTTTGCCGATCTCGTAGGGGGGTAGGCCGTCACTCGGCGACTTGACCGTCAGATCCTCCTCCGTGAGCAGGTGCCCCTCGGGGATGTCGCGCGCCACCACGATCTTCTTCGCCATCTTGAGCAGCGGCTTTTCCTCGCTCACGTAACGCCGTTTCACGCCGTCGCCCATGGCGGTGTGCGCCCGCTTGAGGTCGCGCACCATCTTCTCGAGCCCCGAGTGCTCCAGCGAGAAGGCATGGTCGGTGCCCTTCATCGCCCGGTTCAGGGTAAAGTGCTTTTCGATGATCCGCGCGCCGAGGGTGTAGCCCACCATTGCCATGGCGATGCCGCTGTCGTGCGAGGAGAAGCCGATGACCGCGTCGGGGAACTCCTCGCGGAAGGTCTCGATCACCCGCAGGTTCAGCTCGTCCCACGCCGGCGGGTAGCCGGCCGTGCACTGCAGGATCGCGATCTGATTGTTGATCGGCCTGACCGTCTCATAGGCCCGGCGCACGTCCTCCATGCCAGCGCCGCCGGTGCTGATGATCACGGGCTTGCCGAACGCGGCCACGTGCTTCAGCAGCGGGGTGTTGGTCAGGTCGCCGGATGCAATTTTGTAGGCCGGCAGGCCGAAGCCCTCGAGGAAATCCGCGCTGCGGATGTCGAAGGGGGTGGAGAACAGGGTGATGCCGATCTGCTTTGCGTAGGCCAGCAGTTCCTCGTGGGCATCGTGCCCCAGCTCAAGGGCCTCGCGGTGCGCGCCATAGGTAGCGCCGAAGGCGTTCTCGCTGTTGTACGCGCTGTCGTACATCTCGCGCGTGAACAGGGTCCGGTTAGGGCGCTTCTGCAGCTTCACCGCATCGGCGCCGCAGAGCTTCGCTACCCGGAACAGCTCCTTGGCCTTCTGGACGTCGCCCTGATGGTTGTGCCCGATCTCCGCGATCACGTAGCACGGCTCGTCGTCCGCAATCCGCACGCCGTCGATGAAGAACTCTCTGTTCATAGCCTCAGTACTACCTCGTGGAATCGTTAACGCCGGCTGGCCGATCCATTGGTCTTCGCCGCGATTGTGAGCACGCTGTTACCGATAGCCCTTGCAAGGGAGCGTGCCCGCTGTCCTCTCAAGGTCCCTCGTGGGTGGACCTCGCCTGACATCGCATTGTAATCGATCCTGGGGGGAGGACTCGATCAAGCCGCCAGCAATTCCAGTTTTGCCCTACCCCTGTTCGGCTCGGCTCTGGCCTTGCGGGGTGCGGGGACGAGGCCCTCGCGAAAACCAACAGCTGCTCCCATGAAGCAAGGGGGAGGCATTGGGCCAGCGCACGCAGGCGCTCGAAGAAC
>JAEHCY010000009.1 GCA_016880695.1 Chromatiaceae bacterium
AAGCGCGATGGCCGCGTCTACCACACCTTCCGCTGCCGGTTCCGCAAACGAGAGAGCGCGGAGCGGTTCATGGAGCACATCCGCAGAATCCTCGGACACACCTACGTGGTGCAGCGCTGTCTAGAGCCGAGCGGCCCCCACTGGTTGCTGGAGTTCGACAAGGAGGTGCCGAAGCTGACGGGCCTGCTGCACCAGCTCTTTGCCGGCGCCGCGGTGGTGGACTGAGGGACTCGGGTGCCTCAGTCGCTCAGGCGGGCAAAACCATCCGCCAGGTTCTCGAGAATCCTGCGGAAATGGCGCGGGTCCAAGATCTTGATGCCGACCTTGTCGGCCCATTTACGCAGGCCCTCGTCGGCGGAGACGACGATGCCGTCCAGCTCATAGGCGAGGAGCAGTACGTCGACGTCCTCCTTGCTGTCGAGGATCCCCTGGCGCAGGGTCTCACGGTAGCGGCCGCGCAGCTTGTTGATAAGCTGGCCGTGGTCCTCGATCTTGCGCGCCACCTCGGCGGCGAGCTCCTCGGCAATGCGTAGGCCCCGATCGATGCGGTGGCGCACCTCCTCGATGAGCTCGTAGAGCAGCTCGCTCGGGATGGTGAGGTCGTGTTTACGCGGCGACCGCAGTCCCACCACCGACTCGAAGTCCGCGGCGATCTCGCGCAAGTCCTTCATCTTGCTTAGCTCTTCGTACACCGAGCCGGGCATGTAGAACTCCGCGTCCACTCGGCAGGCGAGCCGGGTGAAGGCGCTGATGGCCTGCTGGGCGTCGGGTCCGAACTGGGCGAAGACGTCGGGGTTGGTAAACAGGCTGGTGTCGAGGATGAATCGCTTCATGCGGACCCCCGCGGGGTGGTTGGCCGGGTCTGGTCGGCGAACGGCTGGCGGATCGGAGGTTACCACGCCCGAACCGCGGGCAGTAGCGTCCCGTTACTCCCTGCCCAAAGGCGGGGCGACTTGAGTTGCGGCGGGCCCGTTCGGTTGTTTGCGGGTCGCGACTCATTAAACCCTTGACCGCGGAGGCCGGCGTCACGCCCGCCGCGCCGCTTGCCCCGGCGACAAGCTTGCGCTTCCGCTGCGGGTCGCTTTGCGACAAGATTAGGTGCGATGCCGTAACCATCGGAGAAAAAGTATGACCGAGCTCTTGAGCCTGTCGCGCGCGGCGCGGCTAGCGGGGGTGACGCGCGCGGAGCTGCAGAAGAGGATCCGCGGCGGGGAGCTTGAGACCTTCGAAGGCAAGATCGCCGTCAGCGACCTCCTGCGCCTTTATCCCGAGGTCAATCTCGATCGGAGCGCGATCCTTGAGCGGGTGGCGCTGATCAAAGAGACCGCCACTCCCAGGCTCCAGCAGGGGGATACGGTGCTACCGGACTCCCGGGTGCTGGTCTCCCGGCTCCAAGACTTCAGCGAGCTTCTGCTCAAGAACACTACCGCGCTGCATGCGCTCGAAGCCATACTAGAGGAGGTCGGCGAGCGTCTCGCCGGCGCCCTCGCCGCGGAGCCCCCGCGGATGGGCGATGCCTTACGCGAGCTGTCGGCTTGGCTCGCCCGGTCCCGAGCGGAGCGCGACGACCGCTCGGACGCCGCTGCCCGATTGTTTGCGAAGGACGCCTTTCTACGCATCATGGCCGCCAACGTCACGATTATCCCCAGTGGGCACGAGTTCTTCGTCGAGGGCTCGGAGTCGATCCTGGACGCCTCGGTGCGGGCCGGCCTCAACCTGAGCTACGGCTGCTCCAGCGGGAATTGCGGTTCCTGTAAGGCGCGTGTGGTCAGCGGCCGTATCTGGAAGATGCGCGATCACGATTACGTGCTGAGCGAGCGGGAGAGGTCGATGGGCTACATCCTAACCTGCTCGAACACGGCGGTGACCGACGTCATGCTGGAGGCGGCCGAGGCACTCTCTGTTGCGGATCTCCCTCAGCAGGAGATCCGCGCTACCCTGCGCAAGGTCGAACCCCTGGCCGCGGATCTGCGGGCGATCCAGGTGCAGACCCCCAGGACGCAGACGCTCCGCTTCATGGCGGGCCAGCGGGTCCGTCTCGCCTTGGAGCCAGGCGAAGAGATCGAGCTGCATATCGCGAGCTGCCCTTGCGATGGGCGCAATCTCCAGTTCTACCTGCGGCGTGATCCCTCCTCCCGCTTCGCCCGCAAGGTCTTCTCAGGCCTCAGGCCCCATGGCTTGGTGACCCTGAGCGGGCCCTACGGTCGGTTCGTGCTCGAGGATGACCGGCCCGATCCCACCGTATTCATCGCCTTTGGCGAGGGGATTGCGCCAATGAAGAGCCTGATCGAGCATGCCGTGTCCATCGATATCATCGAGTTCTTTTCCCTCTACTGGGTGGTGGCGGAAGGGGAATCCCATTACCTCGAAGGCTGGTGCCGCTCGCTCCGGGACGCCCTCGACAACTTCCGCTACCTGCCGTTCGTGGGGATCGGTGCGCAGGGACTGATCCACCGCCTGCGCGACGGGGGCGAGGACCTCACGCGGCACCGCTTCTACGTGGCGGGACCAGCGCGAGCGGTAGAGGAGGCCACCGAGGCTCTGGTGGGTCTTGGCATCGATCCTGAGCGGGTTGTGACGGAGACGCTCGGCGCGTAGCCTTGCGATTGCGGGGCTGGCGCCTCGGCCCATCGGCTGGCCTTCCACCCCATTCCCCGCTGGAGCCTTGCAACCGGGGCGGGATCGGGTAAGTCCCAGCCGCGAACCACCGGCGGACAGCGAGGGCGGAACCCTCTGCGGCGGCCGTGGTCTGCATTTTCACGATTAGAGAGCGTGTGCAACACGCCGTATCAAGCGAGGCTGGAGGATAATCTGACATGCGAAAATTTATGCTAGCGGCGGCTTGTTTAGGCGTTATGGTGCCGGTGGGTGCGGTGATGGCGGGTTACACCGATGCCAAGAATGACCCGGCGGCACGGGAAGTGGAGCAGGCGCTGGTTCTCAAGGGGGACCCCGAGCGCGGCCGTGAGGTCTATCTGCTGTGTGCCGTGTGTCATCAACCAGAAGGCTGGGGTGTCCAGACCGGCGAATACCCGCAGGTGGCCGGTCAGCATGCCTCGGTGGTGATCAAGGAGCTCGCGGATATCCGCGCGCGAAACCGTGACACCCCCACCATGCTGCCCTTCGCCATGCTGGAGCATCTCAGCGTACAGAACATGGCGGATGTGGCCGCCTACATTGAGCGCATGCCCATGACCCCCACCAACGGCCTGGGGCCGGGGACCGACCTGGCGCAGGGTGAGCGGCTCTACCAGGACAATTGCGTCGAGTGTCACGGCGAGCAGGGCGAGGGCGTTCCAAGGAAGCACATGCCCCTCATTCAGGGCCAGCACTACACCTATCTGGTGCGGCAGTTCGAGTGGATTCGCGACGGTAAGCGGCGCAATGCGGACAAGGAGATGGTCAAACAGATCAAGGGCTTTACCGTCAAGGATGTCCAGGCGGTGATGGATTACGTGTCACGCCTGCGCCCGCCGCGGGAGCGGGTCGCTCCGGTGGGCTGGATGAACGCGGACTTCCCCAATTTCGTGCGCGAGAAGCCGCCCGGCGGGGACCTGGAGGAGCCATGAGCCGAATGGCGCGGCGCTGCCTTTCGCGCGCGGGGGCGGGCAGGGACCTACGAATACCGAGGAGCAGGAATTGAACGGAAAGAAAGATCGCAACGGCCACGACATCAACCAGGTGCTCATGATCGCGGTCTACGCCCTCGGCGCCGTGGCGCTGATGTGGACTTTCATCAACTTCGTGATCATCTACTTCCAATAGCCCAGTTGGCTGAGGATTCCCGGCGCGGGCCCTGGTCTAGGCAGTGCCCGCTCGCGGGAGTCGGATAGCGCTGCGGTCCTTAGTCGCACGGTGGCGAATCAGCGCCTCCTTCTCCGGCAACCGGGTCTGCACGCTTCTCGCGCGGCGACCCGCCTGTTGTGCTCGCCGGACGATGCGTACAATCAGTCGCGGGCGCCCCGCCCTCGTACCTTGACCTGGGACGAGGCGGAGCGGAGCTGCAAGCTGGTCGGGCTCTCCCCCTTAATACGGAAGCCGTGCCCCATTCCTTGGGTGGATGACGGCGGCCGTTATGCTGGCCGACGCACATGGAGGGAGAACCCCGATGCCGCTTCCAAGGTCACCGCCGTGCGGTTCCGGATTTCGGAGATAAGGGGCTAACCAGCCATGCAGGATCTTGGCGCGGCCTTCCGCCTGGCGCTCATGCTGGTGATCTCCGCCGATCGGGATCTCGTGGAGATCCTGCTGTTGTCGTTGCGGGTGAGTTTAACCGCGGTGGCTATCGGCTTGCTGATTGGTTTGCCGCTGGGAACCGCGCTCGGGATCAGCCGTTTTCCCGGGCGGGGCCTGGTGCTGGTGGTGCTCAACGGGCTAATGGGCCTGCCCCCGGTGGTGGTGGGCCTGTTCGTCTATCTTCTGCTGTCCAACGCCGGACCTTTCGGCTGGCTACAGCTCCTCTACCCACCTACGGCGATGATCATTGCCCAGACGATCCTGATCGCACCGATCATCGCCGCTTTGTCCCGTCAGGTGACCGAGGACCTGCACACCGAGTACGCCGAGCTGTTTCGCTCGCTGTGCGTCCCGGTACACCGCGCCGTGGGCACCTTACTCTGGGATGCCCGCTACGGCCTGTTGACGGTGGCCCTGGCCGGTTTTGGCCGTGCCGTGGCCGAGGTGGGGGCGGTGATCATCGTTGGGGGCAACATCAATCATCTCACCCGCGTCATGACCACCGCCGTTGCCTTGGAGACGTCGAAGGGCGAGCTCGGGCTGGCCCTGGCGCTGGGGTTGGTGCTGATGGGCCTTGCTCTTACCGTCAATGCCCTAGTGATGGGGCTGCGCGGCACGGCGGCGAGGCTCTCCTATGCTTGAGGCCAGGGTGGCCTCGGCTATCGTGCCGGTGGCGGGCGAGCAGTCCCCGTCGCTACCAGTCGAGGCGCGGGGGCTGGTGCTGGAGGTGGCTGGTCAGCACCTGATCGACCATATCGACCTGACCATCCAAGCCGGGACCATCACCGTGCTGATGGGCCCCAACGGGGCCGGCAAGAGCCTGCTGCTGCGGCTGCTGCATGGTTTGATCGAGCCGACCTCGGGGACGGTGCTCTGGGGCGGGAGGCCTCTGGATGGGTCCCTGCGCCAGCGTCAGGCCCTGGTATTTCAGCGGCCGGTGCTGCTGCGCCGTTCAGTGGTGGCCAACATTGCCTTCGTGCTCGGCCTGCGGGGGATCTCGGACCCCACGCGCTGCCTGGAGATTCTGCGCGGGGTGGATTTGGAGGGGCATGCCCGCCAGCCCGCCCGTCTGCTCTCGGGGGGAGAGCAGCAGCGCTTGGCATTGGCTCGGGCGTTGGCGCTTGGGCCGGAGGTCCTCCTGCTCGACGAGCCCACGGCAAGCCTGGACCCCGCCTCGGTTGCCGCCATTGAGGGGATCGTGCGGCGGGCGCACGAGGGGGGCACGAAGATCCTTTTCGTCACCCACGACATCGGCCAGGCCAGGCGCTTGGCCGGGGATGTGGTCTTCCTCAACCGGGGACGGCTGGTGGAGCATTCCCCCGCTCGGGGTTTCTTCACTGAGCCGGTCTCGCTGGAGGCACAAGAGTATCTCGCCGGCCGGTTGGTTCTTTGATTCACCACCACTACCCTACCTTGGGGGGATAAACTACTCCATGACGAAAGAATTCCTTAATGGTCTACGTGCAGTGACCTGTGTGGGTGCCGCCCTTACCGGTACGCCGTTGCTGGCCGAGAACGCCTCGATCAGTCTGCAGTCGACCACCTCGACCGCCAATTCCGGCCTCTACGACTTTATCCTGCCACTCTTTACCCAGAAAACCGGCATCGGAGTCAATGTGGTGGCCGTCGGTACCGGGCAGGCGATCAAGAATGCCCGCAACGGCGATGGCGATGTGTTGCTGGTTCACGCGCGGCCGGCGGAAGAGCAATTCGTGGCGGAAGGCTGGGGGGTGCAGCGCTTCGATGTCATGTACAACGATTTTGTCATCGTTGGCCCCTCGGCTGATCCGGCGAGCATCGCTGGCCTGAAAGACGCCCCCGCCGCGTTTAAGAGGATTGCGGAGACCCGGGCATCCTTTGCGTCTCGCGCGGACAACTCGGGCACCCATGAGAAGGAGCGGGAGCTGTGGAAAATTGCCGGTGTCGACCCGGTGGCCGCGAGCGGGACCTGGTATCGAGAGACGGGCTCTGGAATGGGCGCCACACTGAATACGGCCGTGGGAATGGGCGCCTATGCCCTGACCGACCGCGGTACCTGGATCAGCTTCGGCAACAAGGGGGACTACCGGATCCTGGCAGAAGGCGATGCGGGGCTGTTCAACCCCTACGGCGTCATCTTGGTCAATCCGCAACGGCACCCCAAGGTCAAGGCAAAGGAAGGCCAGGTCTTCATCGACTGGCTGCTCAGTGCCGAGGGTCAGCAGGCCATCGCCAGCTTCAAGGTCAACGGCCAGCAGCTCTTTTTTCCCAACGCGCGGCGCTGAGTGGGGGATGGTTTGGGTGGTGGCGAAGGACCCGGTCGGGTGCGTCCATAAGGGCCACCGGGGTTTCCCAATGGCGGTGCTCCTGAGGGTGAGCCTGGCACCAAGGGCGGAGGGGTGATGAAGCTCGGTCTTGACGTGCTGCTCGAGGATTTGGCGGTGCGCCAGCGTCTGCAGGGTCGCCGGCTCGCGTTGCTTGGGCATCCCGCATCCCTTACCCGGGAGGGCCACCACACCCTCGATGCCCTGATGGCGTGCACCGATCTGTGCCTGGTATCCGCCTTCGGTCCCCAGCACGGCATGCGGGGCGACAAGCAGGACAACATGGTGGAAACCCGTGACGACGTTGATCCTCGCCATGGCATCCCGGTGTTCAGCCTCTACGGTCAGGTTCGCCGTCCCACCCCGCAGATGCTCGATACCTTCGATGTTCTCGTCGTCGACCTGCAGGACATCGGCACCCGGATCTACACCTATGTGACCACTCTGGCCTATATGCTCGAGGCCTGTGCCGGAGTCGGAAAGGGTGTCCTGGTGCTGGACCGACCGAATCCGGCGGGAAGACCGGTGGAGGGGACCTGTCTGGAAGTGGGGTGGGAGAGCTTCGTCGGCGCGGCGCCTATGATCATGCGGCACGGGCTCACCCTGGGCGAACTGGCCCGCTGGCTGGTGGACGATCGCGGTCTCGATCTGGACCTGGCGGTCGTCCCCATGGCGGGCTACCGGCCCGACGAGCCCCCTGGCTACGGCTGGCCCCTCGCCGAGATCCCCTGGATCAACCCCAGCCCCAACGCCTCAAGCCTCAACATGGCCCGGTGCTTCCCAGGCACCGTCCTGTTCGAGGGCACGACGCTCTCGGAGGGTCGCGGCACCACCACGGCGTTGGAGTTGGTGGGCGCCCCAGATCTCGACTTCCAGCGGGTGCTGGGACGCATGCACGCGCTGCAACCGCAGTGGCTGGAAGGCTGCATGCTACGTCCCTGCTGGTTCGAGCCGACCTTCCACAAGCACGCCGGCAAGCTCTGCTCGGGGGTTCAGATTCACACCGACGGCCACCATTACCGCCACCATCTATTCCGACCCTATCGGATTGCGTGTCTGATCCTGAAAGCGATCCGGATCGAATACCCGCACTATCCCATCTGGCGCCGGTTTCCCTATGAGTACGAGACGGAGCGACTGGCAATCGATCTCCTGAGCGGCGGGACCCTGCTCCGTGAATGGGTGGACGACCCCGCGTCCTCGCCCGAGGATCTCGAAGCCCGGTTCCGGGCCGACGAAGAGACCTGGCTGGAAGGGCGCAGGCCTTACCTGCTCTACGACTGAGCTCCGAGTCTCCAGATATCCAGATCCTGTAGCCTGGAGGCCCGTTTCGTGGCGGCCTCCTTCGGTGCATGGTAGCCTTGCCTTGCCGACCGGCGCCGAAGGCGCGCTGAACCCTGGTTCAGAGTGCCCGGCGCGATTGCGCGGACGCACCCACCCATGAGCCCCAAGGAGAGCAAGCAGAAGTGCTCAAGATCGTCTCGTTCAACGTCAATGGTATGCGTAGCCGGCGTCATCAGTTGGAGGCGATCAAGGCCGCCCACGACCCCGATATCCTGGGGCTTCAGGAAACCAAGGTGCCCGATGAGGATTTCCCTCGCGATATGGTGGCCGAGCTTGGGCTTGAGGTTGCCTTCCATGGCCAGAAGTCCCACTACGGCGTGGCGTTGCTGAGCAAGCAGGCTCCGCTCCAGGTCGAAAAGGGGTATCCCTTCAACGAATCCGAGCCCCAACGCCGCGCCATCATCGCCAGCTACCGCACCCCCAGTGGCGAAACCCTCAAGGTGATCGACGCCTATTTCCCTCAGGGCGAGAGCCGCGACCATCCCACCAAGTTCCGCGACAAGCGTGAGTTCTACAGTGACATGCTGCGCTATCTGCGGGAGCACGCCTCGCCCGAGCAAGCCCTGGTGCTGCTCGGGGACATGAATGTCGCCCCCCTCGACCTCGATATCGGCATCGGAGAGGACAACGCCAAGCGCTGGTTGCGCACCGGTAAGACCAGTTTCCTCCCGGAGGAACGGGAGTGGTTGCAGACCCTGATGGACTGGGGCCTCCACGACAGCTTCCGCGGTTGCCATCCGGCGGTGGCCGACCATTTCAGTTGGTTCGACTATCGCAGCCGCGGGTTTGAGCGGGAGCCCCGGCATGGCCTGCGCATCGATCTGTTGCTGGTTACCCGTCCGCTGCGCGAGCGCCTGGTGGATGCGGGGATCGACTACGAGATCCGCAGCATGGAGCGCCCCTCCGACCACTGCCCGATCTGGGCCGTCTTCGATTTCTGAAGGCGCATTCGTCACCTCGGGCCCTGCTCGCGGGTATGCGGATCCCAGATCCAGAGCGCGGCCAGCCCCACCCCACGCTCTCGGGCGCAGAGGGGTTTGCGCTCCGCCGGGGTTCGGCAGGGGGTTCCTCCGCCGCCGAGCTCGTGGCCCGCTACGGCGTCGCCGGTCGCGTCCCGGAGAATGCCTTGCCGCCGAGGAGATCCAGGCACAGCTCGAAGGCCTCTTACCAGGGGGTGCTCAGGCCTGAGAAGGTTGCCGCGGTGCTGGCCCGCCGTGCCGAGCGCGCGCGCCGAGCGCTCCAGGAGATCCAGGCGGTGATTGCCGATCAATTGGCTGGCGGCCTGCGCGCGCCGATTGGAGCGCTGCCGACCTTTCGGGTCGAGCCCCGTCCGGACGACGGTTGGCCGGGTGGGCTCGGATTGCAGTTGGTGCTGGGGGATCAGCCGGTTGCGCCCGCCGGTGACATGCTCCAGTTGCTGCACTCGATCGTACAGGATTTTGGCCACATCCCCGCTGAGTATCTGGTGCCCGCGGGGCGCGGGCTCAATCACCGGCGCCATGGCGGGGCCCGCGAGGAGGGTGAGGCGGGCGCGCCGCCAGCGGAATTTGTTTACGACGAATGGGGCTACACCCGCCAGACCTCTCGCAAGGGCTGGTGTCGGCTGCGCGAGCGCGACATCGCTCCCGAGCACGACGATTTCGTCGCGCGCACCCGCGATAAGCATCGCCCTGCGCTGAAACGGCTCTACCGCACCTTCGAGGCCCTGCGCGGGGAGGACAAGCGGTTGCGGCGGGAGGCCGACGGCGAGGACCCCGATATCGATGCCTTGGTGGAATCCCTCGCCGATCGGATTCGCGGGCGGGAGATGGATCGCCGGCTGTATGAGCGGCGCCGGCGGGTGGAGCGCAATGTGGCGGTGATGTTCATGGTGGACCTGTCCGGTTCCACCACGGGATGGATCAATCAGGTGGAGCGCGAGGCGCTGGTGCTCCTGTGCGAGTCCCTGGAGCTTCTTGGCGACCGTTATGCCATCTATGGCTTCTCGGGCTACACCCATATGCGCTGCGAGCTCTACCGGGTCAAGGGCTTCGACGAGGCCTACGGCGCCTCGGTCCATGCCCGCATCTCCGGGATGCGGCCCCAGGACTACACCCGCTTGGGTGTGGTCATCCGCCACCTCGTCGGGAAGCTCCTGGCGGTCGAAGCCCGGACCCGGGTGTTGATCGTCCTCTTCGACGGCCGTCCCGACGATGAGGACGGCTATCGGGGCAACTACGGTATCGAGGACACCCGACAGGCCGTGCTGGAGGCCCGCAGCCGGGGGGTTCACCCCTTCTGCATCACCATCGACGACGAGGCCCAGGGCTATCTGCCGCGCATGTTTGGTGCCACGAGCTACGTCCAGGTCGAGGACGTGGCCCAGCTCCCCTACCGAGTGGCCGACATCTACCGTCGCATCACCTCCTGAGATGGCTCGGGCCGTTTTTCGCTGCTACGCCGAGCTCAATGATTTCCTGTCCCCGGGGCGGCGGCAGCGCGATATCGAGCTTGAGCATGCCCCCGAGGCACCGTTACGGCACCTGATTGAGACCCTTGGCATCCCGCGCACCGAGGTTGAGCTGATCCTGGTGAACGGGGTATCGGTGGGGCTCGATCGGCGGCTTGCGGAGGGGGACCGCGTGAGCCTTTACCCCCTGTTCGAGGCTTTGGACGTGTCGCCCGAGCTCAGGCTCCGCACGCACCCCCTGCGCGATCCGCGTTTCCTGGCGGATGCGCATCTCGGCAAATTGGCCCGCTATCTGCGGCTTCTTGGATTCGATGCCCGATTCGAGAACGATTGTGGCGATCAGACCCTGGTGCAGGTCGCGCGTGCCGAGCACCGCATCCTACTCACCCGCGATCGGGCCTTGCTGATGCGCCGAGAGCTGACCCACGGCTGCTACATCCGCGCCGGGTCTCCCTGGAATCAGCTCGAAGGCCTCATCCGCCGATTGGATTTGGGCCGCTTGCTCCGCCCCTTCACCCGCTGCATGCGCTGTAACGGGGTACTTGCATCAGTCGACAAGGGGGCGGTCGTGGGGCAATTGCCATCGCGAGTACGGGACGCCTTTGATCTGTTCTGGCGTTGCGAGGGTTGCGCTCAGGTGTACTGGCGCGGCAGTCATTACCAGCGGCTGCAACGGCGTGTGGCTGAGCTGCGGGCGCTCACTCCCTGCAGGGCGAGCCTATATAAATTGTCTTTATGACAGAGGGTTCCGGCATGATTGAGAGAAATCTTATTAGGAGTCTCTCATGCCTGCCAGTCTGCTCGATCATTTCGCCACCCTCGAAGACCCGCGTGTGGAGCGCAACCAGCGCCACGCGCTGCTCGATATCCTGTTGCTGACGGTCTGCGCGGTGGTGAGTGGGGCAGAGGGCTGGGAGGTGATCGAGGAGTTTGGCCGCGAGAAGCTGGATTGGTTACGCCGGTTTGCGCTCTTTGAGAACGGCGTACCCTCGCATGACCGCATTGCCAACGTCATCTCACGGCTTACGCCCAAGGGGTTTGGGGAATGCTTCCGCAGCCCGACCCAAGCGGTGGCCAGCGCCACGGGTAGCGAGATCGTCGCCGTGGACGCTCGGCGCTGCACAGGGTCAGCGCCGGGGCGTGCAGCAACCGCTTGGTGTTGGGACAGGGAGGCCAGCGAGGCGAGATCCAACGAGATCACCGCGATCCCCAAGCGGTTGGCACTGCTTGAGCTCAAGGGTTGCATCGTCACCCTCGATGCCATGGGCTGCCAATGCGCCATCGCCGAACAGCTCCGTGCCCAGGGGGGCGACTAGGTGCTGGGTCTCAAGGGTAATCAGAGCACCCTCCTGGAGCGCATCGAGGATTTCTTCGCCACCGCCCTGGCGGGGACTTCGCGGCGGTGGCGCACGACTTCCATGAGGAGGTCGACAAAGACCACGGCCGCCTGGAGCCGCGTCGCTACTGGGTCACCGAGAACCTGCGCACCCTGCCCGACCAGCCGCTGTGGGCCGGCCTGCGCAGCATCGGCCTGGTCGAGCGCCGCTGCACCATCGACACCACCGAGTCGGTGCAGCGGCGCTACTTCATCAACTCCATCCCCGCTCAAGCCAAGACCTTCGCCCATGCGGTGCGTGGCCGCTGGGGGGTGGAGAACCCCCTGCACTGGCGCCTCGACGTGATCTTCCGGGAGGACGCCAGCGGCATCCGCAAAGCCAATGCCCCAGCCATTATGACGGCCATCCGCCACCCGTCCCTCAACCTGCTTGAACAAGAGCCCTCGAAGCTGCGCATGTCCCAGAAACGCCGCAGAGCCGCCTGGAACGACGACTACCGCGCCAAGGTGGTGTTCGGACGGTGATTAATCCTAAATTCCTCTGTTACCCCGCCTCCCAAGCCAAAGATGGCCGGGGCAAACCGATGGGCGGAGGGGTTTGGGGCTTGGCGGAAAGGATTTTGCTGACGATGTAGCGCACGAGGGTGGGCCACCGGTCTGGCTTAGGCAACTGAGGCGCAATTGCCAGAACATGGCTTA
>JAEHCY010000507.1 GCA_016880695.1 Chromatiaceae bacterium
CCTGTTGGCCCCAAGAGATGGCGCAGAGACGCCTAGTTCGCGAAGTCAGCCCGACCTTGGCCGCTGTATTGTGGGCGGTGCTGCGGGCGCTGCCCCCGAGGTGGGCCTCCCAAGGGATGGGTTGGCTCGCGCGCGCGGTGGGACCACGCCTCTTGCGCTTCAAGAACATGAAGAAGAATCTGCGAACCGCGTTTCCCGAACGGACCGAGGACGAAGTGGAGCGGCTTGCCCGCGGTGTCTGCCAGAGTATCGGGAAGGTCGTAGGTGAGCTGCCACACCTCGGCAACATCGGCGCCGGCCGGCGCGGCGCGGCGGTGGCCTTCGCGGGGGAGGAGAACCTCGTCTCCGCCTTCGATCGCCCGGCCGTCTTCGTGGGTGCCCATACTTCGAACTGGGAGGTGACCGGCTTCCTGATTTCACGCCTGCCAAGACCGGCGTACATCGTCTACTCCACCGTTGGCCACGCCTTCGTCGACGACCTGATCCTTCGCGCCCGCAGGGAGACAGGCTCCGGCTACATCGAGAAGAACAAGGCCGTGCGACTGGCCGTGGACGCCATGCGCAGGGGGGACAGCGTGGCGATGTTGGTGGATCAGCGGGTCGCCTCTGGTGTCGAGGTCGAATTCTTCGGCCGGCGGACTGTCGTCACCAACCTGCCCGCACGACTGGCGATCCGGTTCTCCTGCCCGATTATTCCGGTGGAAACTCGGCGGCTCGCGAACGGAACCTTCGTCATCACCTGCCACCTTCCGTTGTTCGCCGATGACAACCTCGCTACGGATGAGCAGACGCGCGACCTCACCCAGCGCATGAGCCAGGAAATCGAGGCCATGATCCGGCGGGACCCTTCCGCCTGGTTTTGCGCCAAGCTGAGGTGGAGGGACTCCGAATTGAACGCCGCGCCCGTCGAAGAGATCCCTCCGGGCCAGGCCGAGCCCTGATCGAACGGATTCCACCCTAGTACCCGCAGCGACTCGGGTAGACAGGCGCTCGCCAACCGCCCACGCGCCACCGGCCTGCGATACCGGGAATCACCCGAGGCGCTGAAACTCCGGGCGTCCGGTACCGAGCGGGCCAGAAAAGCCGGTGCTAGTCGTAGCGGGAATACTGCAATGGCGCACAAAGTGATCAAACAGGGCTTTGGTCGCCGCCTGTCGTTTCACGGCCGGTGCGAGATCCTCATCGGTTCCTGTAAGAGGATCTCGACAAACAGAGCAAACCCGAGACGCACCAGCGGAGCAGTGGGATACCCGTCTGGAAGCTGATATATTAGGGTTTTTCCTGAGGGGGCATTCCGAATATGAACAAGGCAATCATTCTCAGTGCCGGTCAGGGGCGCCGGCTCCTCCCGATGACGGCGGAAAGGCCGAAATGCATGCTGCCCATTCACGGCAAGCCCCTGATCGAGTGGCAGCTCGAGGCGCTCGAGACATGCGGCATCGAACAGGTGACGGTCGTAACGGGCTTCGGCGCAGCACAGATCGAGGAGCAGCTTGCGAAGCGCAACGGAGCAGCAACCACCTCGGTGTGCTTCAATCCCTTCTTCGAGTTGGCGGACAATCTCGTTAGTTGCTGGCTCGCGCGGAGCGAGATGACCGAGGACTTCGTCCTGCTGAACGGCGATACCCTGTTCGAGCCCGCCGTGCTGCAGCGCCTGCTGGAGTCCCCACCGCAACCGGTAACCCTGGCGGTCGACGAGAAGCCCGCCTATGACGCGGACGATATGAAAGTCGAGCTCTCCGGTAGTCGCCTTGTGCGGGTAGGAAAGCACCTTGCGCCAGACCAGACCCATGCCGAGTCCATTGGCCTGATGCTGTTCAGGGGAGAAGGCGTGGAACTGTTCCGCTCGTCGCTGGAGCAGGCGGTGCGCAATCCCGGCGCCTTCAAGCTCTGGTACCTGTCGATCGTCGGCCAGATCGCGGAATCGGGGCAGGTCTGGACGCAATCGATTTCTGGCCTGGGCTGGTCGGAAGTGGACTATCCGCTGGACCTCCTACGTGCCTCCGCGATGGTCGCGCGGTGGCATTCGAAGGCCACGGAACATTCGGAGCCGGTGGCCGAGCAAGCCGAAGACCTGATGCTTGCGGGTTGAGCGCGGCCCTGACGGCATGAGTGCCGGACCGCCCCTGGCGCTCATGCCGTCAGGGGGTGAGTCCGACCAGACTCTCGAGGGTTTGCTCTTCCTATAAATTGGTTTCAGGGTGGCGGCAGGTCCACTCGGGTCGAGAGAATCTGCTCCGCGAGCACTTTGTCGCTCGGCTTGTCGACGTCTACCGCAGCGTCCGGGAACGGCAATAGCACCGGCGCGATGCGCAGACCGAGCCGGCCTGACAGCACCCGGAGGGTCTCCTCGAGCGTGTGGCGCTTGGTCAGGTAGGCGAGCAAGGGCACCAATCCCAGTTTCCGGACCATGCGCCAGGGGCGCTTGCGGTCGTTCTCCACTGTGCGCCAGAACTCGGCGGCTCGTCGGGATTCCGGCGTCAGAAAGGCGTACAGATTGCAGCCGCAGTAGGCGCCGCCCCGAAAGCGCAGCGCGGTCCTGCGTACGCCCGGAAAGGCGGAGATGACCCGGGCGTGATCCACCAAGGCAACGGCAAGGTCGCATCCGGCTCGGCGCGCGGCGGCGCAGAAGTAGTCAACGACCTCGGCACGCAGCAACGCATGATCCGCCGTCGTCAGCAGGACCGGCGCCGTTGGCGGGAGAGACTGAAGCGCGGCGTAGGCACTGGTGCTGGGTGTGGCTTCTGGCGGGCGCCAATCCCAGCGCCCGGCGGCGATCCCCTCCCAAAGGCGCGGATTCCCTTCCAGTTGCGCTCTCGCCGGACCACTGAGTAGGATCGACCCGACCTCGATGCCACGGGCCAGCGCATCCAGAACCCGCAGTACCATGGGCGTACCGCCAACCGGCACCAGCGCCTTACAGGACGCGCCCAGGGCCTCCGCCAAAGGGTCATGGGGTCCACGTTCTCCCGCGAGCACCAGCGCGGCGAACGCCGGTCCCCGATCTATCTCCTGGTCTGTCATTCGGAAGGGTCTCTGATGAAACTCGATGTGCTGCAAGTCGCGGATCGGCAAACGCTGAAATCCTGGGTCAAACTACCCTACCAGCTCTACAAAGGCCACCCGTATCAGGTCCCGCAGATTTTCTCTGACGAGCTTGCCTATTTCGACCGGCGCAAGAACCCGGCTTTCGAAGTGTCCAACGTCAGGCTGCTTCTCGCAACCGACGCGGGGCGCACGGTCGGACGAGTCTGTTGTATCGTCAACACCCTGGAGACGGCGAAGCTCGGCTACCCGCGAGGGCGCTTCGGCTGGTTCGAGTGCATAGACGACCGGCGCGTTTCCGACCGGCTGCTCGACATCGCGAAGGACTGGTTTCGCGACCAGGGCTGCCACGAGATGACCGGACCCCAGGGGTTCACGGACCTCGACCCGGAGGGCCTGCTGGTCGAGGGCTTCGACCACCTGCCGACCATCAGCGGGAGCTACAACTTTCCCTACTACCAACGGCTGATCGAGGACTACGGGTTCCAAAAGGACGCCGACTACGTCGAGTTCCGCTCGCGCATTCCCGAGGATTCGCAGGTGCTGGAGCGGCTGCGCCGGCGCTACGGCCGTAGCGACGACTACCGCATCGTCACCTGCGCAAGCCGCAAGGAGCTGTTGTCGCATGCGACGGAGGTCTGGGAGGTGCTGGAGGCGGCCTTTGCC
>JAEHCY010000508.1 GCA_016880695.1 Chromatiaceae bacterium
CGGGGGCCATTGGGGGGTGCGACGTTGCGTCGACAAAAAACCCTTTCCGGTCTACCCAACTGGCGCAAGGCGGCAGGCCAGTTGCGCGCCAGAAGTGCCTCCTTGATCTGTGACGAGAATCCGCCATGAAGACTTGCACAAACAGCAGACCAAGTCCATATGTCTCGGCTGGTTTCGGGCGCCGAAATTCAGGGGTTCCGGGGGTTGGGCTAGGTACCGGCAGTGCCTGCGTCAGGCCTTGAACGGGGTGTTCGTGGTGTTCGTTGAGGGGCCCCAGTGAATCTGTTAACTTGTTCACCGGTTTCCGATCCTGCCTCGGCGCGGCCTGCCTAATGACCAAATTCGTTTTCATTACGGGTGGAGTGGTTTCATCGCTCGGCAAGGGTATTGCCTCGGCGTCACTCGGTGCCCTGCTCGAGGCGCGCGGGTTGAAAGTGACGATGGTCAAGCTCGACCCTTACATCAACGTGGACCCGGGTACCATGAGCCCGTTTCAGCATGGGGAGGTCTTTGTCACCGACGACGGTGCCGAGACCGACCTGGATCTGGGCCACTACGAGCGGTTCGTGCGCACCACCATGGGGCGCAACAACAACTTCACCACCGGCCAGATCTACGAGCGGGTGATCCGCAAGGAACGCCGCGGGGACTATCTTGGCCGCACCGTGCAGGTTATCCCCCACATCACCGATGAGATTCAGCACTGCATCGGTTTGGGTGCGGACGAAGCCGACATTGCCATGGTGGAGATCGGCGGTACGGTGGGCGACATCGAGTCGCTGCCGTTCCTCGAGGCCATCCGCCAGATGGGCATCGAGCTCGGGCGGGAGAATGCGCTCTTTATGCATCTGACGCTGGTGCCCTACATCCGCACCTCGGGGGAGATCAAGACCAAGCCCACCCAGCATTCGGTGAAGGAGCTTCGCTCGATCGGCATTCAGCCCGACATCCTCATGTGCCGCGCCGAGCAGGAGCTGCCGGAGGCGGAGCGCAAGAAGATCGCCCTGTTCACGAACGTTCCGGAGAAGGCGGTTATCTCGGCGGTGGACGCCGACAATATCTATCGCATACCGCTGTTGCTGCACGATCAGCGGCTCGACGATCTGGTGGTGCAGCAGTTCGGGCTGAGTGTGCGGAGCGCGGATCTATCGCAGTGGCGCGGCGTCATCGAGAGCTACGACCACCCCCAGGCCCAGGTTCGGGTCGCGATGGTGGGCAAGTACATGCACCTCACCGACGCCTACAAGTCGTTGAGCGAGGCGCTCGGACATGCCGGCGTGAAGACGCGCACCCAGGTGGTCATCGACTATGTGGATTCCGAGCAGGTGGAGCAGGTCGGCACCCGTGCGCTCGAGAACGCGGACGCGATCCTGGTCCCCGGTGGCTTCGGTGACCGTGGAATTGCCGGAAAGATCCGGGCGGTGCGTTTCGCCCGCGAGAATGGCGTGCCTTACCTGGGCATCTGCCTCGGCATGCAGCTCGCGGTCATCGAGTTTGCCCGCCATGTGGCTGGCCTCGAGGGTGCGCACAGCACCGAGTTCGACCCCCGTACCCCGCACCCGGTCATCGCCCTGATCACCGAATGGCTGAACGCGGATGGTCATATCGAGCAGCGGAGCGAGATCTCGGACCTGGGCGGAAGTATGCGCCTGGGCGGCCAGGAGTGCCGGCTGGTGGAGGGCACCCGGGCGCGGGCCCTGTATGCGCGGGAGGTGATCCGCGAGCGGCACCGACACCGCTACGAGTTCAATAACCGTTACTCGGAGCTTCTGCAGCAGAAGGGACTGCGGTTCGCCGGCTGGTCCATCGACGGCAAGCTGGTCGAGGTCGTGGAGATCCCCGAGCATCCCTGGTTCGTAGCCAGTCAGTTCCACCCCGAGTTCACCTCTACGCCCCGCGACGGCCATCCCCTGTTCTCGGGCTTCATAGAGGCGGCCCTGGCCTATCGTCGTCAGCGGGGGGCTGCATGAGGCTAGGGGAGATCAGCGTCGGTCTGGATCAACCGCTCTTTCTGATCGCCGGCCCCTGTGTCATCGAGAGCGAGGGTCTCGCTGTCGACACCGCTGGGACCTTGCAGGAGATCACCTCCGCCCTCGGCCTCCCCTTCATTTACAAGTCCTCATTCGACAAGGCCAATCGCTCCTCGATCCGGAGCTTCCGCGGCCCGGGGCTGGAGGAGGGTCTACGCATCCTTGAAGCGGTGAAGCGCCAGGTGGGCGTGGCGGTGTTGACCGACGTCCACGAGGACACCCCTCTCGCCGAGGTGGCGGCGGTGGCGGATGTGCTACAGACCCCGGCCTTTCTGTGTCGCCAGACCAATTTCATCCTCAAGGTGGCGCGCCAGGGAAAGCCGGTGAACATCAAGAAGGGGCAGTTCCTCGCCCCATGGGACATGCGCGGGGTAGTCGATAAGGCCCGCTCCAGCGGCAACGATCGGATCCTGGTCTGCGAGCGCGGCTACGCCTTTGGCTACAACAACCTGGTGGCCGACATGCGTTCGTTGGCGGTGATGCGCGAGACCGGCTGTCCCGTGGTGTTCGATGCCACCCATTCGGTTCAGCTTCCGGGGGGGGAGGGCGACCGCTCGGGGGGGCAACGGGAGTTCATCCCGGTACTGGCCCGCGCCGCCGTTGCGGTGGGGATCGCGGGGATCTTCATGGAAACCCATCCAAGACCCGACGAGGCCTTGAGCGATGGCCCCAACACCTGGCCCCTGGGCCAGATGGCCCCGTTGCTCGAGTCCCTGGTCGAGCTCGATCGAGTCGTCAAGCGCTATCCGCTATTGGAGGGGGGCGATTCGCGGCCAGCGCTGCAGGGCTGACACGCCGTCGGCCAGCACAGGCCCACCCAAACCCAAATATCTGAGCATCCGGTCCACACCAAGGAGTCAATATGTCTGAGATAGTCGATGTCCGTGCGCGGGAGATCCTCGATTCCCGCGGGAATCCGACGCTCGAGGCGGACGTGATCACCGCCGAGGGTGCCATTGGGCGAGCCGCGGTGCCTTCCGGCGCCTCCACCGGCTCCCGCGAGGCGCTCGAGCTGCGCGATGGGGATCCTGCGCGTTACCGCGGCAAGGGTGTGCTGCAGGCGGTGGCGAACGTCAACGGCGAGCTGCGCGGGGCCCTCGTCGGCGTGCCGGTGGATCGCCAAGCCGAACTCGACCGCCGGATGAACGAGCTCGACGGCACTGAGACCAAGTCCCGCCTGGGCGCCAATGCCATCCTCGGGGTTTCGCTGGCTGCGGCGCATGCCGCCGCCCAGGAGATGGCGGTGCCCCTGTACCGCAGCCTGGGTCGAGGACCCTATCGCTTGCCGGTGCCGATGATGAATATCCTCAACGGCGGCGCCCATGCCGCGAACAATGTGGACTTCCAGGAGTTCATGATCCTGCCGGTGGGGGCGGGGAGTTTACGGGAGGCGGTGCGCTTTGGCGCCGAGGTTTTCCATGCGCTCAAAGACGTGCTGCATAGCAAGGGTCTGGCCACCAGCGTGGGCGATGAGGGCGGGTTTGCCCCGGATCTCTCCTCCAACCGCGAGGCCATCGATGTGATTCTCGAGGCCATCGAGCGGACGGGTTTCCGGATTGGCGAGGACATCTACCTAGGCCTCGATGTGGCCAGCTCCGAGTTCTATCGGGACGGGGCCTATCATCTGGAAGGCGAAGGGCGCAGCTTCACGCCGGAGCAGTTCGCCGATCTCTTGACCTCCTGGGTGGACAACTACCCCATCCTCTCGGTCGAGGATGGCATGGCCGAAGACGATTGGCTGGGCTGGAAGCTCCTC
>JAEHCY010000509.1 GCA_016880695.1 Chromatiaceae bacterium
AGCGCAGGCGCCAGATCAAGTCGCCTTCGCGCACGCGTAGATCGTGGCTGAAGCCCGTCGTGCGCACCCGTTCACGGGTGACGAAATCCAGCCCCGCTACCCATACCTCGCGCACGAAGCCACGGATCAGGTCGGCGACCAGGTCGCGGTGGGAGACTACGGCCCTGGAATCGTCAGGCCCCTCCCTGTCGCGCAACGAGCGGGTTCCTGACCGTCAGTCTCGGAAAGCGGTTAAAGTCGCGATCCGCGGACCACAACTCCCGTACACCGTATTGGAGGCACAGGGCGGCCACCCGAGCGTCATGCACTTGCGGGCCGACCACCCGTGCGGTCCTGATCGTCGTTCGCAACTCGCTCCAATAGTTGCCGGACTCGGACAGCAATACCAGGGTCGGCGATTCCAGCCACGCATCCACCTGATCTATGGCAGACGCCAATGGAGTTGAAGGCGCAAACACCTTGGGATGCGTAACGATAGCCAGGAATTCGTGGATGCAAGGCCAGGGTATGGCCCAGGGAGCGCGGCCTTCGGCCAATTCGACGATCCGCGCATTCGCCGCATCGTGCCACTCGGATTCCGCGCGGTGGGCATACACGAGTATGTTGGTATCGATGGCGATCATCTACCGCGTTCGCCGTACGCCAGCTCGCGGATTTGTTCCCAGGAAAGATCCTTGGCCGCAGGCTGCAACCCCTCGCCCCGAAAGCTCGCATCTCGCAACTTGAAGGCTCCACCCCGTGTTCTTGTTTCGAGCACTTGACGCAACCCGAGCTCGACCAGAGCCCTGAGGGTCGTCCCTTCCCGTACCGCGGTCTTTTTCGCCGCTTCGAGAAGAGGGTCGGCAATATCAATGGTCGTTTTCATATGGGTAACCATATCATCCGATACTGCAACCTGCCAAGGCGCCTCACTGCATGCCTGGGTAGCAAGTAGATCAGGCAAAGGCGTAGCGTTGCCCGGCGGTCTTGCGGTTTGCACCGGCGTAGGTCGGGCACGTCCTGTGCCCGATCTACCTGGCTTGGGTGAAGTCGAGGCTACGGGCGCTCTTCGGTGGCGTTGTCGGCGCCTGGTCATCGTCAGGGATAGGTATCGCTCGCTCCTGGGCCGTTACGCTCAGGATTATCCGACCATCCCGCACCTGCGCCAACACCCGGCCTCCCTGCGGGCATTCGCCGGTGACTATCTTCATGGCAAGGGGGTTTTCGAGCTGGCGCTCGACCTCGCGGCGCAGGGGACGGGCGCCGTAGACCGGGTCGAAGCCGTCGGCGGCGAGCTTGTCGAGCACCGCCTCCTCGACGACGACCTCGATCCCGCGCCGGGCCAGTCGCTCTACGAGCTCGCCCACGAACATCTCGGCGATGCGACGCACGTCCTCCCGCTCCAGGTAGTGGAAGACGATGACATCGTCAAGCCGGTTGAGAAACTCGGGCTTGAAGAAGCGCTTGACCTCATGCAGTACCAGGTCCTTGGCCTCCGCATAGCTCGGGGTGGCGGACTGCACGAAGCCGATGGGCCGTTTGTCCGGGGCGAGGGCCTCGGTACCGAGGTTGGAGGTGCCGATCAGGATGGTGTTGCGGAAGGACACGGCGCGCCCCTGGGCATCGGTGAGACGGCCATCCTCCAGGATCTGCAACAGCAGGTTGAACACGTCCGGGTGGGCCTTCTCCACCTCATCGAGCAGGACCACGGTGTAGGGGCTACGCCGCACCCGTTCGGTGAGCTGGCCGCCCTCGCCGTAGCCGATGTAGCCAGGAGGCGCGCCGATCATCTTGGAGACCTCGTGGCGCTCCATGTACTCCGACATATCGAGCCGCACGATGCGCGACTCATCATCGAGCAGGAAGGCGGCGAGGGCTCGGGCGAGCTCCGTCTTACCCACCCCGGTGGGCCCGAGAAAGAGGAATGAGCCGATGGGCCGCCGCGCCGAGGTGATGCCGGCGCGGTTGCGGCGGATGGCGTCCGCCACCGCCCGCACCGCGTCGTCCTGACCGACGATGCGCCGGTGCAGCGCCTCCTCCATGCGCGCGAGCTTGTCCGCCTCCGCCTCCACCATGCGCGCCACCGGGATGCCGGTCCAGCGGGAGACCACCCCGGCGATGTCCTCGGCGCGCACCTCCGCATCCTCTTGGCCACGTTCGGCCTCCCAGTGACGGCGCGCCGTCCCCAGGCGCTCCTCGAGCTTGAGGATCTCCATCTGCAGGCGCGCCGCCTGCTCGAAGTCCTGGCCGTTAAAGGCGGCGGTCTTCTCCCGCAACAGGCGCTGATTCTCGCGTTCCAGCTCCTTGACGTTGCGCGGGATGGAAATCAGCCGCAGGTGCTTGTGGGAGCCGGCCTCGTCGATCAGATCCACCGCCTTGTCCGGCAGGCGCCGGTCGGTGATGTAGCGCTCGGCAAGCTGGGCCGCCGCCTCCAGGGCCTCGGCCGCGTAACGCACCTGATGATGGCGCTCGTAGCGCGGCGCCACCCCGGCGAGGATGCGCACAGTGTCCACCACCGAGGGCTCGCGCACCAGGATGGGATGGAAGCGGCGCTCCAGGGCCTTGTCGCTCTCGACAAAGCGGTGGTACTCATCGAGGGTATCGGCACCGATGACCTGCAGCGACCCCTGAGCCAGCGCCGTCTTGAGCAGGCTGGGGGCATCCAGACCGCCGCCCCCGGCGCCCGCCCCCACCACGGTGTGCAGCTCGTCGATAAAGAGAATGACGCTCCCCTTGGCCTCGATGACGGCATCGCGCACCGATTTCAGCCGCTCCTCGAACTCCCCGCGCATCTTGGCCCCGGCAATGATCTCGCCCATGTCCAGGGCCAGCAGGCGCTTGTTGAGCAGGGTGTCGGGCACATCGGCGTCGGCAATGCGCTGAGCCAGCCCCTCCACGATCACCGTCTTGCCCACCCCGGCCTCGCCGATCAGGGCGGGGTTGTTCTTCTTGCGCCGCGAGAGGGTTTGGATGACCTGGGCAATCTCCTCCTCGCGGCCGATCACCGGGTCGAGCTCGTGAGTCCGCGCCAGCTCGGTGAGGTCGTGGGTGTAGCGGGCGAGCACATCGGGGGCGCTCTCCGCGTCTTCGCTATTCACAGCGCGTCCGCCGCGCAGCTCCTGCAGCGCCTTGCGCGCCTGCTCGCGGTTGATGCCCACCTCGCGCAGAAACTCGGCGGTGTGGCCGAGCTTGGGATCGAACAGGGCGAGGAACAGGGTGCCGGTGGAGATGTAGCTGTCGCCAAGGCCCTTGGCCTCCTCGTAGGCGAGGCGAAACAGCTCCATCAGCTCCTGCGAGGCCACGATCTGGTTCGCCTGCACCGGGGTGGCCCGCTGATAGTGCCCG
>JAEHCY010000510.1 GCA_016880695.1 Chromatiaceae bacterium
CGGCGGTCTCCAAGCCGGTGAGCGGGTGGTACTTTCCCTCGACCGCGAAGGGGTGAAGGACGGTGCCAGGGCGAGGGTCGATGACCAGACCCGATGATCGATCTCTGCGGCATCGAGCGCACCTTTCAGGTCGGCGGCCAGCTCGTGCATGCCCTGCGCCGGATCGATCTCCAGATCTCCGCCGGTGCCTACCTGTCGGTGATGGGGCCCTCGGGCTCTGGTAAGACCACGCTCCTCAATGTCCTGGGTTTGCTCGATCGGCCCGATCGGGGTAGCTACCGATTCGGGGGCAGGGAAACTACCGATCTCAGCGAGGAGCAACGCGCCCGCGTTCGCCGCGACCAGCTTGGGTTCGTGTTCCAGGCCTTCCACCTGATCCCACGCCTGAGCGCCGCCGAGAACGTGGAGCTGCCGCTGGTCCTGGCGGGGATCTCACCCCGCGAGCGCCGCGAACGGGTAGCGCAGATCCTCGCGGCCGTCGGGCTCGGGGAGCGGGCCCAGCATCGCCCCGACCAGCTCTCCGGCGGTGAGCGGCAACGGGTGGCGATCGCCCGGGCCACCATTCTGCAGCCGCGGTTGCTGATGGCGGATGAGCCCACCGGCAACCTGGATCGGGCCTCCGGCGGCGAGGTTATAAAGACCCTCGAGACGCTCAACCTGCAGGGGCTTACCCTGGTTATCGTCACCCACGACCTGGCGCTTGGGGCCCGTGCTCCTCGCCGTATCCGTATGGACGACGGGGCCATCGTCGCGGATCGGGGCGAATCAGCGTGAGGCTCGAGGACACGCTGCGTTTTGCCCTGCGCTCCCTGGCCACCCAGCGCGTCCGCAGTTGGCTGACGCTCCTCGCCATGGGCCTTGGCACCGCCTCGGTGATTCTGCTCAGTGCCCTGGGCGAAGGTGCCCGGCTGTATGTGCGCGGCCAGTTCTCCCAGCTCGGCTCCCACCTGCTCATTGTGCTACCGGGACGCAGCGAGACCACCGGCGGACCGCCGCCCCTGTTCGGCGAGACCCCGCGCGATCTCACGCTCGCGGACGCGCTCGCGCTCAGGCGCATTCCCAGCGTGGAGACGCTGGCCCCGGTCACGCTGGGCTCGGCGCCGGTCTCCTATGGAGTGTTGCAGCGGGAGGTGATGGTGCTCGGTTCCACCAGTGAGCTCCGGCCCGTTCGGCACCTGAGTCTGGGTCAAGGCCAGTTCTTGCCGGCGGGGGACCCCGAGCGGGCCAGCCCCCTCTGTGTTCTGGGGCATAAGCTGGCGCATGAACTGTTCGCTGGCCGAAGCGCACTCGGGGAATGGGTGCGGATCGGCGAGCGCCGTTTTCGGGTTATCGGTGTCCTGGCATCGCAAGGCCAGTCCCTGGGGCAGGACCTGGGGGACATGGCGCTCATCCCCGTGGCCTCGGCCCAGGCGCTGTTCAACTCACCGGGCCTGTTTCGCATCCTCATACAGGCTAAGGGACCGGAGGCGCTCGAGGCGACGCGGAAGGCGGTGCGCGAGGTCATCCGCGCGCGCCATGAGGGCGAGGACGATGTCACCCTGATCACCCAGGATGCCCTTCTCGCCACCCTCGAGGGGATACTGCGAGCCCTGACGCTCGCGGTGGCGGGGATCGCCGCCATCAGCCTGAGCGTGGCGGGGGTGCTGATCATGAACGTGATGCTGGTCGCCGTTTCCCAGCGGACGGCGGAGATCGGCCTGCTGAAGGCGTTGGGGGCGGCACGGCGTCAGATCGCGCGGCTTTTTCTCAGCGAGGCCCTGATGCTGGCGACGGCCGGCACGGGCGGGGGCATCCTGGTGGCGCTCGCGGGCGTGGAGTTGTTCAACCTGAGCGTCTCCGCCTTCCAGTTGGTGGTGCCGGGGTGGGCGGTGCCCGCTGCGGCGGCGGTCTCGCTTGCAACGGGACTCGGATTCGGGCTGATGCCGGCGCTGCGGGCCGCCAGGCTCGATCCGGTGCAGGCGCTGTCTGGGCGCTGAAGTGCGAGCGCGGGACACCCTTCGCTTCGTTGCGCGCGCGATTGGGGCCTACCGCGTCCGCAGTCTACTCACCCTGACCGGCATCGCCATCGGCATCGCGGCGGTGGTGCTGCTCACCGCCATCGGCGAGGGTGTGCATCGGTTCGTGCTCGGAGAGTTTACCCAGTTCGGTACCAACCTGATCGCGGTGACACCGGGCAAGGCGAGTACCCTGGGGATGTCGGGCGCAGTGATCAGCAACGTTCGGCCCCTCGGTCTTGATGACGCACGCGCGCTGGGGCGGCTGCCTGGGATCGAAGCGGTCGTGCCGGTGGTCCAGGGCAACGCGGCGGTGGAGGCGGGCGCGCGCAGCCGCCGCAGCAGCATTTTTGGTGTGGGCCCGCAGGTGCCTAGGGTCTGGCGGATGCGGCCCGCCCAGGGGCGCTTTCTCCCCGATGACCAGGGAGCCCCGCCGCGGGCCTTCGCGGTGCTCGGTGCCAAGCTCAAGCAGGAGTTGTTCGGTGCCGACACGGCACTCGGCCAGCGCATCCGCATCGGTGGTGAGCCCTACCGGGTGGTGGGGGTGATGGAGCCCAAGGGGCAGATGCTCGGATTCGATCTCGACGACAGCGTCCACATCCCGGTGGAGCGGGCACTGGCCCTGTTCAACCGCGAGAGCCTGATGGAGATCGACCTGCTCTATAGACCCGGGCGCGACAGCGGGCAGGTGGCCAAGGGCGCGCGCGCGACGCTGCTCGCTCGCCACGGCACCGAGGATTTCACCATCACCACCCAGGACCAGATGCTCGAGGTGCTGGGGGCGGTGTTGGACGTGCTGACCCTGGCGGTGGGCGCGCTGGGGGGTGTCTCCCTGGCCGTGGGCGGCATCGGTATTCTGACCATCATGACCATCGCGGTACGCGAGCGACGCCATGAGATCGGACTTCTACGCGCGCTGGGCGCGGCGCGGCTGGAGATTTTGTGGCTGTTTCTCGCCGAGGCGGTGGTGCTCGCCGCGCTCGGTGGGCTGGCGGGCCTGGTTATTGGCACCGGGGGTGCCTGGCTGATCCACCTGATCGTCCCCGCCCTGCCGACACGGATATCCTGGGACTACGTCGCGTTGGCCCAGATCACGGCGGCGCTCATCGGGTTGGCGGCGGGGGTCTTGCCGGCACTCAGCGCTGCCTCCCTGGATCCAGTGACCGCCCTGAGGGACGAGTAGGCTCAGCGTCTTGGAGGGAGGTGAGCGCGCGCTGTACGCCAATGCCGTCCCCTCCTGTTAATAGCCTATATTGTCGGAGACAAATTGCTGTACAAATGTAACGGATTTCGCTGCATTGATCGTCTCGGCGATTAGACGACGTCACTGGATTCGTACTCAATTTCCTGAGCGTTACTGACAACAAGCACATGAGGATGATGCAATGAAGGTTGAACACGACAGGTCCGATTTCCTGACCCCTCGGGTTGCCATACCGGCGGACGGGTTTGGCGAGGTGGACTCGTCGCGCCGAGGCTTTTTTGCGAAGGTTGGCGGGTTGACTGTTGCCACCCTGCTTCCGGCGGTCGGGGGGCTGTCCACTCTGTTGACACCAGACAGCGTAGAGGCAGCGGAGATGGGGCCAGATAAGCCGAACAATCGTGCCCAAGAGGCGGAGAAGATCCGAAAGGACGCGGCCCATGACCAACGCAAGCAGCCGCTGCCCGACCATCCCGTCAACGCTGACGAGGAGCTCTACCCGAGCAAGATCGGCAGCTTTTCCAAGGGGCTGCCCCATGACGCCTTCGGCGAGGTAATTCCCGCTGCCTACGGGGCCTTCTTGAAGGCGCTGGCCTCCGGCAAGCCCGCCGATTTCGAGGCCATTCCCAAGGGCGGCAGCGCCAAGCTCGCCAACCCCCAGGCCGCCTACGCCTATTCGTTGGAGGGTCCCGACTCCCACCACCTTGCCATACCGGAGGCGCCCGCCTTCGTCAGCGCCCATGCGGCAGCCGAGATGGCCGAGGTCTACTGGCGGGCCCTCACCCGCGATGTCCCCTTCGCCGATTATGGGAGCGACCCCCTGATCGCGGCTGCCGCGGCGGACCTTTCGCTGTTCTCCGACTACCACGGACCCAAGGCCGGCGGTGTGGTCACCCCCGGTACCCTGTTCCGGGGCAAATACCCCGGGGGACCTCGTTGGACCGCTTGTGTCCCAGTTCCTGTGGAACTATATCCCCTACGGCCCGATGACTATTCCCCAGACCTACGTGATGCCCGCGGCCGGTCAGGACTTCATGACCTCGCAAGGGGACTGGCTCGCGATTCAGAACGGCGGTGCGCCGAGTGGCTCTATTGCCACCGACCCCATCCCGCGCTACATCAGCAGGGGACGAGACCTGGCCGAGTGGGTGCACAAGGATTTTCCCTACCAGGCATTCCTAAACGCAGCGCTCATCCTGCTTGGTCTCGGTCCCAATGCCGTCGATTCGGCCAACCCCTACCGGACATCCGCGACCCAGGGGGGCTTCGTCACCTTCGGCGCCGCCGAGATCCTGGATCTGGTAGCGCGAGTCGCGCGCCAGGCGCTCAAGGCGGCCTGGTACCAGAAGTGGCTGGTGCATCGCCGGGTTCGGCCCGAGGCCTTCGCCGGGTGCGTGCACTTCCACATGACCGGTGCAAAGATCTACCCCATCCACCCCGAGCTTTTGGAGTCTCAGGCCCTGAGCAACTTGGACGGAACAGGGGTGTTTGACCTCTATGACACCTATCTCCTGCCCATGGCCTACCCGGAGGGGTGTCCCACCCATCCGGCCTACCCTGCCGGCCACGCCACCATCGCGGGGGCATGCGCCACCGTGCTGAAGGCCTTCTTCAAGGAGTCCTTCGCCATCCCCATCCCGGTCCAGGCAAGCGCCGACGGCTTGGTCCTGGCGCCCTACGGCGGCACCCTGACGGTGGGCGGGGAGCTCGACAAGTTGGCCGCCAACATTTCGCTGGCGCGCGATACCGCTGGGGTGCACTACCGGGCCGACGGTATCGAAGGCATGCTGCTCGGCGAGCAGGTCGCCATCGGCATGCTGAGCGACTATGGCGACACCTACAACGAGCCCTTCGCCGGCTTTTCGCTCACCAAGTTTGACGGCACCAACGTACTCGTGGGTGCCTGAGCTGCTGCACAGGTTTCCATGTCAAGCGCCGGGGTGATTCTCCGGCGCCTTTCTTTTGGCCTAAGGACATGGCGCCTCCCTTACGGCATCCGAGTCTCCAGATCTATGGGGTTCGCTGTCGGCTCGCGTTGTCTGCTCAGGCCACGAGCCCCTGGGTTCTTAATCGCTGGATCTGGTCGCGGATCTCGGCGGCCCGCTCGAACTCGAGGTCTTTGGCGTGCTGGTACATGGTCTTCTCCAGGGCCTTGACTCTGCGGGCCATCTGCGCCGGGGTGAGGCTGGCATAGGCCAGGGTGTCCTCGGCCACCTTGGCGTACTCCCGCGCCCTTTGCGGCGCCCCGGGGTGGTGTGCGCCTTCGAGGATGTC
>JAEHCY010000511.1 GCA_016880695.1 Chromatiaceae bacterium
GAAAGAACCCCACCGAGAGGCCCTTCATCCAGTCGACATCGAACACCTCGATGGTATCGAGCAGGGCCGCAAGCTCCCCGCCCGAGCCGGCAAGCAAGATGAGGTTGCGCAGGGTGTCGACGCGCACCACGCTGCTCTCAGGGGCGAGCGGCTTGAGGATCTCCGCCATCTCGGTGGCACTGATGTAGCGCAGCGGCACCACCCGCAGGTTGAAACGCTCCGGCAACGGCTTCGCGGAATCCCCAAGCTGGGGCATTAACCCCCCCTGCACCGCAGCGGCGGCCGGCAACACACGGTAGGTGCCGTCGCTGTAGACCATGGCCGCCTTGTTCATGCGCAGCAGGGTCTCCAGCGTCGGCAAGAGATCTTCTCGGCGCAGGGGCCGCCCGGTCTGCAGGGTGGCCGCACCCTGCACCGCGGGGTCGAGCACATAGTTGGCCTGCAGCAGGTCCCCCAAGATGACCTTGGCCACCTCGCGGATGTCGGTGCCATCGAAATTCAGGGTGATCTCCCCCGCCTGAACCGGTTGGGGAGCCGCGCCGACGGACTTGACGAACTGCCCGGTGCCCCGCTCGATGGTCGCCTTCGGCGCCGGTGCCGACTCGATACCCTTGGTCATGGCCACACCCGAAGTTGCCTCACCGGCGCTGGTCCCCTCGACCTTCGGGAGCGGTTCAAGGCCCGCTCGGCGGCGGATCTCGGCATCCACCACGTGCCCTTCTGGCACCCCCAGCTTATTGGTGGGGTCGAACACCATATGCTCGCAGCCTGCCAGCGCCCATACCGCTTGAGCGGCGACGAAGAGGTTCCTGATGCGCTGGCCGGTCACTGGTTGGCTACCTTTCTGCTCGTTTGGGCCGCTCCGGCGGTCGTTGCGGGGCCGGCGGTCGCGGCATCCCGGGCGGTCGCTGCGCACCCGGGGGCCGCTGGGGTTGTTTGCCTGCACCGCCCGCGGGCGTTTTGGCGGCGCTGCCTTTTGCGGGAAAATCTCGCAATACTAAGGTATTTTTCTCGCCCTGTCGCTCCAGGATGATGCGATCCTCACGGATCTGGGCCAGCGTCCATCCCTCCAGCACATCCCCTTCGAGCACGCGCTCAACCGCCCCGTCCCCGGCTTTTTTCACCAGCGCAGTCTTCCCCGCGGGTGTCAGCACGATGGCGGTCAGGTCATATTCGGGCGCTGGCGTGGGCTCCTCCGGTGGTGGCTCCTCCTTGACAGCCACATCTCCCTTAGCTGGCCGGCGATCTTCGGCGAAGATCGGCCGCTCCGCCACCACTGTGTAGTGGTCCACGTCCGGCAGGTCGGCCACCACGGCGCGTGGGGGGGTTTCGGGCGGTGTATCGGAGGCATCGGGAACTTTGAGCGGTTGCGGCGGACTCCAGTCGTACCACTCCAACGCAAGCACCAGGGCCAGCACCGCCGCCACTATCCCGAGGACGCCTTTCATGACCCGGTACCCCGGAGATAGCCGAAGACATCGAGACGAACCGAGAGGTCGCGGATCGCCTCCTCGGGTTGTGTCTGACGGGCGGGACGGGCGCTGCGGCGCCGCTGCTCGCGCACCGAGAGGGTGTCCACGAACAGGAGCGGCCGGGCATTCTCGATCTTATAGAGGATGTCGAACAGGGCCTCGGTGGTGCAGTTCAGACGCAAACTCACACTGACCATCTGGCTGCCGCCCTGCTCATGCGCGGGGAGCAGCTGCGCGCTGACCAGGGTGCCGCCAGACCCTTCCACCATCTGTTTGAGGCGATTCTGAAGATCCGCCGCCGCCAGGTTGGCGGTCTGGCCGGCGAGGTAAAAAGAGCCGATCGCGGGATCATCGGCCACCTTCCCCTGGGTTGCCTGCAGCCCAGGGAGGGTTGCGGCCATGCGCCGATAGCGTTCCACCTGGTCGGTCAAGCGCTGGATTTCCTGCGTATACCGCCGATCGCGCTCGATCCAGGGGAATACCAGCGCAACTCCGATCACGACGAGCAAGAGCACGGCGCCGAGCAGTGAAGCGGCGCAACGCCAAGGGGAGCGCGGGCGATCGGTCATTGCCCCTCCGGCCGCTTGTGCTGGAACGAGAGGTGAAAACGCTCCTTTCCGGTGTTCGGTACCTGGACCACAGGCGACTGGAAGGTGACGCCATCGATTCCTGGCACCTCCTCCAGGGAGCCGATCAGCGCCGTCGCCTTTGCCGATTCGCCGCGCAACTGCGCCGCTCCGCGGGTGTACTCGAGATTCTGGACGTAGGTGTCGTCAGGGAGGCGTTCGGTGAGGTCCTTGAGCAGGTCGACCAGACGCGGCTCGCGATTCTTCTGGTTAACGGCAAACTCGACCCGCTGGCGGGTCTCTTCGAGCTGCTTTCGAAGCGTCGCGGCCCGTTCCGCCTTGGGTCGGAGATCCTCGATCGCGCGCGTCAAGGCAATGATCTGCTCGCGCTGCTGCCACAGCGGCGAGAGGGCGGCGGCGGCGGCGAGGATCAGCACCCCGCCGGCGAGGACCTGCGCCAACAACCGACCTCCGCCTTGGGAGACACGACGATCCCCCGCGGGCAGGAGGTTGGCACCGGCCCAGCCGCCATCCCAGGTGACCCCCTCGGGAGCCGCGCGCTCCGCGCGCATCCGCTCGACCCAAGGGGTGACCTGATCACGCAGACAAACCGCGAGGTCGATCAAGACCTTTCCCCCGCGCTGCTCCGCCGGGGGCACGCGGTAATCGAAATAGACCTGTGCGGCCTGAAACGGCGTCAGGCGGTCGATCTCGAAAACCAGGGCGTTGTGCAGGTTCTTCTTGATCTGTGCGGGCAATTCCACCCGGCGCGTGATCACCGTGTCAGCGGGCAGCCTGAGAATTGCGGTGGGCTTGAGCTTGCGAAAAGGCGCGAGTGCATCTTGGAGTGTGGGCGGTTCCCCCAGGGCCACACGACCCACCCGGGTGCGATGCTCCCCCCGTTCGAAGGACACCGTCGCCGTCTCCCCTTCGACCGTTACCGCCAACAGCGCATGTCGAGCCGCTAGCCGGCGCCCGAGCGCCACCGGCAGACAGTCCCCGAACCCTGCTCGCCAGCGCTCCGCGAGCTGCCCCCATAACTGGGCCACCTGGGAAAGGGGGGCGGAGAGGTCTGCCAGGGCGCTGCGCTTGCTCATGCTAGGCGGGTGTAACCTCGTGCTGGGGCGCCATGACGCCCTGGGTCCGCTGCGCCAGGCGCCGGGCAGCTAGTTCAAGCCTCATATGCTAATACGTCCCGGCAGCCAACCGCGACCTCAACGGGGACGACCCAACGGGGCCGGGTCCATCGGCGCGACCGGGGCGGTGACATCATAACGGGTCCAGAGCACCTGAAACGGTTGTCCCGAGCCCCCGCCCAACCGCAGCAGACTCTCGGCCCCGCGCATGCCGCCCGCGACA
>JAEHCY010000512.1 GCA_016880695.1 Chromatiaceae bacterium
GCGGCGAGGGTCTTCTTGCTGATGGCCAGTTGCTCATCCAGGCCCAGGATCTGTGCGTAGCTGCCCGCCACCGAGGCCACCAGGGACAGGATCACCCCCCGGCGGGCCTCCTCGGAGGCCAGGAGCTGGGCCTGGGCGGATTCGGTCAAACGACGGATCCGACCCCATAGGTCGATCTCCCAGCTAGCCCCGGCGAGGATCTGGTAGTTGGTGCGCGGGTTGACCACCCCGTCGGGCAAGGCTACCGCCCCGCTTTCTGAGAAGCGCTCGCGGGAGCCCTGGGCCCCGTAGCCCACCTGGGGGAAGAGGGGGGCTTGGGTCTGGGTGAGCACCGCGGCGGCGGCCTCCACGTTGGCCGTAGCGATCTGCACGCTCTTGTTGGTCGCCAACGCCTCGGCGATCAGCCCCTCGAGGACAGGATCCCCGAATTGTTTCCACCACTCGGTGTTAAGGGTATCCGCTACCTCCTGGGGCTCGAACCGATACTCGGTGGGGACTACCACCGGCGGGCGGGTGTAGTCGGGGCCGATCATGCAGCCGGCGAGCAAGAGCGCGGCGCACCAGGCGAGAGTGAGGGTGCGCATGTCAGTGGTCCTCTCGCTTGATTTCGTGCGCGGTGGCCGGGGCCGTACCGCCCCCCTCTCCGGCAGTGTTTTCCCCGCCCTTCGCAACGGTCTGCTTACCGCCGAAAAGCTTGTGGCTCATCGTCTCCAGCATCCAGTAGAACATGGGGATGAAGAAGATAGCGATGACCGTGGCGCCGAGCATACCCCCGATGACGCCGGTGCCGATGGAGTGGCGGCTGTTGGCGGAGGCGCCGGTGGCGATGGCCAGCGGCACCACCCCGAGGATGAAGGCGAAGGAGGTCATGATGATGGGCCGCAGCCGCAGCCGCGCCGCCTCCACCGCCGCGTCGAGGAACGACATCCCATCATGGCGCTGCTTCTCCACCGCGAACTCGACGATGAGGATGGCGTTCTTGGCCGCCAGGGCGATCAGGGTCAGCAGCCCGATCTGGAAATAGGTGTCGTTGGGGATGTTGCGCAGCAGGATGGCCACCAGGGCGCCGAGCAGCGCGAAGGGAACGGCCATCATCACCCCGAAGGGTAGCGACCAGCTCTCGTACTGGGCGGCCAGGATCAGGAACACAAAGATCAGACCAAAGACGAAGGCGATCGCGGAGGTGGAGCCAGCGGACTTCTCCTCGCGGGCCTCGCCGGACCACTCGAAGCCGTAATCCGTCGTCATCACCTCTTCGGCGACCTCCTGAATCACCTCGATGGCCTGGCCGGAGCTGGCCCCGGGCGCCGCGGCGCCGGTGATCTTGGCCGCCGGGTAGTTGTTGAAGCGGGTCACCAGATCGGGGCCGGTCACGTAGCGGGTGGTCACCACCGAGGACAGGGGCACCATCTTGCCATCACGGTTGCGCACGTAGATGTTGTTGATGTCCTCGGGGGTCATCCGGTAGCTGGGCTCCGCCTGCAGGATCACCTGCCACAACCGGGAGTTCTTCGGGAACTGACTCACGTAGAGCGAGCCGAATAGCGTCTGCAGGGTGTTGTAGACGTCCTGCACCGGAATCCCCAGCACCTCGGCCTTGGAGCGGTCCACCTCGACCAGCAGTTGCTGACTGGTGGCACTGATGGTGGCGTTCACCCCGGTCAGCTCGGCACGGGTGCGGGCCTTGGTCAGGATCTGCTTGACCGTCTCCGCGAGTTGGGCGTAGGTGCCGGTGCCCTTCTGCTGAATCCACAGCTCGAATCCGGCGGTGATCCCCAGCCCTGGGATTGCCGGGGGGTTGAGGGGAAACACCAGCCCCTCGAGGATGTTGGCGTAGGCCTTCTTGGCCGCTTCGATCACCGCGGGCGCCTGCAGGCTCGGGTCCTTGCGCTCCTCGAAGTCCTTGAAGGAGACGAACAGCAGCCCGGTGTTGGTCTTGTTCTGGGAATCGATCAGGCTGTAGCCATCGAATTGGGCCACGCTCTCCACCGCCGGGTGCGCGCGCATGAACTCCGCCGCCTGTTTGCCCACCGCCTGGGTCCGGTCGAGGCTCGCGGCGTCTGGCAGGATATAGGGGACGAACAGATAACCCTGATCCTCCTGGGGCACGAAGGCCGTGGGCCAGGATCTGAACAGCATCACCGATGCGACCACGATCAGGCCGAATACCCCGAGGCCCAGCCACCAACCCCGGATCATCCCGCGAACCCCGCGCACGTAGCCGTTGGTCACCCGCTCGAAGGTCGCATCGAACCAGGCGAAAAAGCCCTTTTTCTCCCCGTGCTTCGCCTTGATCAGCAGGGCCGCCAGCGCAGGCGAGAGGGTGAGGGCGACAATGCCGGAGAACACCACCGAGATGGCGATGGTGACCGCGAACTGCTTATAGAGCTGTCCGGTGATGCCGCCGAGAAAGGCGACGGGCACGAACACCGCGTTGAGCACCAGGACGATGGCGATGACTGGGCCGGTTACCTCGCCCATGGCCCGCTTTGCCGCCTCCGTGGGCGAGAGCCCAAACTCCCCCATGTTGCGCTCGGTGTTCTCCACCACCACGATGGCATCGTCCACCACGATGCCGATGGCGAGGATCATCCCGA
>JAEHCY010000513.1 GCA_016880695.1 Chromatiaceae bacterium
CCTGCTGGGTTTGGTTGAGGCGTGAGACGACCTGGGTGGCCAGGAGGGAATGGCCGCCGAGGGCGAAGAAATTGTCGTGAATGCCGACGCGGTCGAGGTGGAGCAGTTCCATCCACTGCGCGGCCAGTTCTTGTTCCAGGGGTGTGCGGGGC
The DNA here is from genome assembly GCA_016880695.1 of Chromatiaceae bacterium. Classification (GTDB taxonomy): domain Bacteria; phylum Pseudomonadota; class Gammaproteobacteria; order Chromatiales; family Chromatiaceae; genus JAEHCY01. The sequence continues at coordinate 153 of JAEHCY010000513.1, forward strand.
GGGACGTAGGCCCGGTCGGTGGCTTGGGCGCGCTCGGGAGCGGGCAGGGCGCGGCGGTCGAGTTTGCCGTTGGGGGTGAGGGGCAGTTGGGGCAACCCGACGAAGGCGGCGGGGATCATGTAGTCGGGCAGACGGGCGTGCAGGAACTGGCGCAGGTCGTCGGCGGCAAGCGGTGGCAGTTCAGGGGCTACGATGTAGGCCACCAGGCGTGGGTCGCCGGGCGTTTCTTCGCGGACGAGGACGGCGGCTTGTTGGATGGCCGGATGTTGAGTTAAGGTGGCCTCGATCTCGCCGAGTTCGATGCGGAAGCCGCGGAGTTTGATCTGGTGGTCGGCGCGGCCGAGGAACTCGAGGTTGCCATCGGGGCGGTAGCGGGCCAGGTCGCCGGTCTTGTAGAGGCGTGCACCCGGCGACGGGCTGAAGGGATGCGGGATGAATTTGTCGGCGGTCAACTCCGGGCGATTGAGATAACCGCGGGTGACGCCGGCCCCGCCGATGAAGACCTCGCCGGTGACGCCGCACGGGACGGGCTGGCCGTAGGGGTCCAGGAGATAGATCTGCGTGTTGGCGATGGGGCGGCCAATGGTCGGGCGGCCGCCGGGCTGACGGCGGGCCTGGGTGGAATAGGTGGTGGTCTCCGAGGGGCCATAGAGGTCGAAGACGTCGAGCAGGTTCGGGCGCAGATACAACAGTTCGACGAGGGCTTGCGGCAGGGGCTCCCCGGCCAGATTGATCGTGCGCAGCGAGTCCGGCAAGCCGCCACTGCGCAGCAGTTCCTGCGCGGCCGAGGGAACGGTGTTGAGCAACGTCACGCGCTCGGCGGCAGGCAGGTGGGGCAGGTGCAGCGCATTCTGAGCGAGGATGACGGTGCCGCCGGCGGCGAGGGTAGCGAAGAGTTCGAAGATGGACAAATCGAAACAGATGGAGGTGGCGGCCAGGACGCCGTCAAAGTGTTGAGGCGAGAAGTGCTGGTGCGCCCAATGAATGAAGGCCACCGCCTGTTGATGTTGAATCGCCACGCCCTTGGGGCGGCCGGTGGAGCCGGAGGTGTAGATCAGATAGGCCAGATTCTGGGGTACTGCGGTGCACTCGGGCTTGTTCGCGGGAGCGGCGGCCAGGGTGGGCCAATCGCGATCGAGGCAGAAGGGCCGGGCGGAGTGAGCGGGCAAGCGCTCGAGCAAGGCTTGTTGCGTCAACAAGAGCGTGGCGTGAGTATCCTCCAGAATGAAAGCCAGACGCTCCTGCGGATAAGTGGGATCGAGAGGGACATAGGCGCCGCCGGCTTTGAGAATGGCGAGCATACCGACGAGCATCTCGGGGGAACGTTCGACGCAGAGTGCCACCAGGACCTCCGGGCCGACGCCGGTGTGGCGCAGGAAGTGAGCCAGTTGGTTGGCGCGCTGGTTCAACCCGTCATAAGTGAGTTGAGTGTCTTCATAGACCAGGGCCACGGCGTCAGGCGTGCGGGCCGCCTGGGCCTCGACGAGATCGTGGAGAGTGCGGTCGGCGGGATAGGGCAGCACGGTGTTGTTCCACTCCCGGAGCAGTTGGTGGCGCTCGTGGTCGGTGAGGAGTGGGAGGTCGGCCAGGCGGGTGTCGGGGTGTCGGGCGAGGCCGCTGAGCAGGGTGAGCCAATGCGTCGTCATCCGCAGGATGGTGGCGGGCTCGAAGAGGTCGGTATTGTACTCGAACTGACCGAGCAGGCCGTCGGCGGTCTCAAACATGAACAACGTCAAATCAAATGGAGCTGCTTGATTATCCATTTCCAGCGGTCGCAGTGCTAGATCGGGAAGATCAATCGCGGGCATGGGGGCGTTCTGCAAGGCGAACACGACCTGGAAGAGCGGAGTGCGGCTGAGATCGCGGGGCAGACGCAATTCGTCGACCAGGCGATCGAAGGGCAGGTCCTGATGGGCATACGCGCCGAGGGTGACCTCGCGGACGCGGGCGAGCAAGTCGCGGAAGGAGGGCTGGCCGGCGAGGTCGACGCGCAAGGCGAGCGTATTGACGAAGAAACCGATGAGGCCCTCGATCTCCAGGCGGGTGCGATTGGCGATGGGGGTGCCGACGATGAGGTCGGACTGGC